>JAEIOF010000055.1 GCA_016342445.1 Verrucomicrobiota bacterium
CGGCTCGATGGCGTCCATCCAGATGTCATACCCGTCCGCATTGGGATGCAGCAGATCCGGCATAATATCCGTCGACAGCACCTCGTCCTGATCGAGAAATTCATCATTAATGTCGAGATGCATCACCTTCTCATCGCCCGCAGCAATGGCCGGCAGCAGCGCATTGATCTCTTCATTCAGCATGCGAAGCGAATCGTCCGGGCCTGCGCCGCGCGGGAAGATGGAATGCAGAATCACCTGTGCGTCCGGAACGCGCTGGCGCACCTCCTGCACAATCAGATCAATCGCCGCCGCAGTGACCTCTGCCTCATCCTGCCGGTGGCCAGTGTTGTTGGTGCCGATCATGATGATCACCAACTGCGGAGAAATTCCGTCAAGCTCGCCGTTGCGCAGGCGCCAGAGCACATTTTCTGTTTTATCGGCGCTGAAGCCCAGATTCAGGTGCTGGATTCCCGGGAACACTTCCTGCACCAGCCCTGCTGCGGAGCTGTCTATAAAATGAGTGATCGAGTCGCCGATAAAGACCAGATCGATCTGATCGCCGCGATTGACGATCTCGGCCAGCTTTTCCTCGTGGCGGGCATGCCACCACTCATTCTGCCGCTCTGGAGTCACCGTACGCGGCAGATCGCCAAACGAAGTGGCCACACTCAGGGCAGCCCCGGCAAACAGAAGTTTTTTCAAAAACGATTTCATTATAAAGTCCTGTTATTGATTCGGCACCGGATCATCACCCAGCGCCTGGCTGACGGTCGGCTCCATCTGCTCCCACCACAACTGATAGCCCGCAGCACTCAGGTGCAGCAGATCGATGTAATAAAGATCTTCGTTCAGCGAGTCATCCGGGTTGAAAAAATGTGAATTGATGTCCATGTGGAACACATGCGTCCCGTCCGCCAGCGCAGCGAGCTGTGCGTTGACCGCTACATTACAGTCGTGCTCAGCTCCGGCCGCCCGTGGAAAAATTGAAAACAGAAGAATGTCGGCACTCGGCACCCGCGTGCGCAGCTCGGTAATGATTGCCTGAATTCCCAGAACAATATCGGCCGGATCATCGCGCCCGGCATTATTGGTGCCGATCATAATGGCCACCAGCTTCGGGCTTAGCCCGGCAACTTCTCCGTTCTGCAGGCGCCACAGCACATTCTGTGTCCCATCGCCACCGAAGCCGAGATTGAGCACATTGCGGTGTCCAAAATAGGTGTCATACAGAGCCTGCTGCTCTCCATAATGCGTAATCGAATCGCCGATGAGCACCAGATCCATCCCGCCCTGCGCGGCGGCGGCCACCTTTTCGTCATGCCGCACAAACCACCACTCGTCAGGCCGCTCCGCCCGCTGCGCCAGCGGGACCTCTTCGGCCATCACAACGCATGCCAACGCAACGATTCCGACCATGTGAAAAATCTTCTTCATACTCACCAAATCCTCTTTCTACCCCATTTAACAAAACAGATTGTATGGCAAGCCGCTCAACCCGCGCATCCTCCTTTTACAGGACGCGCCTTCCCCTCTTAACCCGTATGGATTTCATGGAATTAAGCCGCCAACAGGCCTGACGCGGCAGCCCAGCTTTCCAATGATTGGAAGATTATTCATCGCAGAGACGCCGAGAACGCAGAGGTCGCAAAACGTACCGCAGGCTTCCGGCCTGCTTTTCCAATGGTTGGAAGAAATCGTTCCAAGGGTTGGAACTTTTGACGAATATTTTTCCAATACTTGGAACCACGCGCCCCCTGCGGGAGGCGCGTCCTACAACCCTCTTTCTTTCTTCGGGTCTTTGCGGTCAAAACCTGCCCCGCACTGCCTCTGACTTTCTCAGCTGTCCCTCCAGCGCAGCGGGTGGTTAAAAAATGCTAATACAGGCAGTCGCAAAAAAAGCGGGCAGGTTTCAACCTGCCCACCCATTGTTTTGTCTGATGCAGAGCGGCGGGAAGGTCTACGACCATTCCCGCCCTACAACTTCTATTCGACTTCGACGTAAACGAAGCCGGTGACGGAGTCGGTGATGACGGTGTGAGTGCAGAGCGGCTCGACGCCGGCGATGCCGGAACCGGCCGGACTCCACACGGAATCGGTCAGGTTGGTTTTGAACCAGACGGAGTAACTTTTGCCAGACACAGCCTGCCACTGGACTACCTGTCCGTTTTCAACGGACGACACGGCGCCGGTGAGTTGCAGCACGGATGCGCCGTTGGTGGGGTTGGTTCCAGCGATCTCTTCTTCCCAGGTGAGCAGGCCGTCGTTGTCGGTATCATCGAAGACGGCACCGTCGTTGAGCGGCAGGTCATGTGTTTCGAGATAGTCGGAGCCAACGCCGTTGGCGAAGGTCCACTCGCCGCCGACCCACTGCAGGTTGGCAAAGGTGGGCACATCGCCCTGCCACCAGGTTGGATAAGTGGTCGAATCGAATTTGTTGGCGGAGGCGATGCCCATGTAGCGCACATCCTCCCAGCTACTCAGCGTGGAAGTTCCATCGCCCAGCAGCACTAACTCGTCCAGAGCAAGCGAAACGGTGTTGGTTCCAGCCACCGGAAGATTAATTGTTGCAGCGTAGGCGCTCCAAATGTTTTCGCCCCACTCATCCATCAGCTTAATCGTAAGCAGATTATTCGCTTCGGTGGTGACGATGTCGAATGACAGCTCGGCACCGGCCGGGCCTTTCCAGGATGCGTCATTCATCTTGCGGGTGTAGTGCATCCAATGATGAGGATTATCTTCACTGAGCGAGTACCAGTCTTTGTAGTCGCGCGCGAAGTCGTCGATGAGACGGTGCCGTTCGGCGGTCGGGACGACGCCGTTGCTGGCGAGCTCATCCGGATAAACTGTGTAGACTTCGGAGGCGACGCTGAAGTTGCGGGTCGGGTTGTGATATCCGGGCGGCATGGCAAGATCGAAGCCGCAGTCGTAGGTGATGACAGCCAGAGCAACGAGCGGCTCGTCCAGGCTGTAGACCGGGCACTGGGCTTCCCAATGATCGCCCACCTCAGATGCCGGGGCATCGCGATAGAAGCGGTTGAGAATGTCACGTTCCGTTCCGTAGTAGATGTCCACGGAGACCACCGAGTTGGAGGTGCTTTCGTCAGGCCACACGCGAAAGACCGGCACGCCGTCTTCTTCGGTGAGATCGAGCTCGGCCGCGGAGCGTTCCGGGAAGTCGAACCCGCCGGTGAGCCAGGTTTTATGCCACAGCACGCGGGAGGCGAAGGAAGCGGTGTCGAAGCGATGGTTATAGTGCGGTGCAAAGGCCAGATGCTGCGGCACGTTGGTCGGCTGCAGATCCATGGCGCGGGTGACGAGGTCGAACGGCGCATTGAAGTCGTTGGCGGCTTCGAGGAAGAGCGTCGGGCAGGTGATGTCCGGCCAGTAGATGCTGGCTTCCACCGTGTTCATATGCAGATCCAAACTCTGGACGCCGTTGGTGGAACGGGCGCTGTCCGGCACTCCCCACCAGTCTTCATAGAGGAAGCCGGAGCCGCCGACCGACGGGGTGACGCAGGTGAGGCGCGGATCGGTGGAGGAGAGAACCGTGGTGTGTCCGCCCATACTGTGACCGGTGAGGCCCAGCTTGGTGCCGTCCACAATCGGCTGCGCCTGCAGGAAGGTGAGCGCGCGGCGGGTAGCGTAGGCGTTATGCATCCAGCTGCTGTTGAGCGGGTGCGGCACATCGAAGAGTGTGCAGCCGTCGCTGTAAACAGCGGGGTCGGTCCAGTTATGGAAGATGGCATCGGTGACGCCTTCGCGGGTGAAGCCGGAGGCCAGACCGTCCCAGTCGGTATTCGGGTAGCCGTCTTCCTGCGGCAGTCCGCCCCAGTTGATGCTGATGGAGGCATAGCCCTGCTCGGCCCAGAATTTGGTGTATGAGGCCATGGCCCGCTGTCCGCCGCCGTGGATCATCACCGCTCCGGGCAGATTGGTGCCGCCGGTGGGATAAGCATAGTAGGCCGCAATCTTGGGCGTTGCGTTGGTCTGGGTTCCGCTCCATGCACCCAGCTCGTAGCGGATGAAGTGGATGGTGATGCCATCTTCCGTCCAGGTTTTGTGCCACTCGACATTCAGCGGGTCGTTCAAAATGGAATTGTGATAGGTATCCCACAGGTCCGCAGCCGTCTGCGGAATGGGAAGAACGCTTACGGTTCCGGTATTGGAGAGACTTTGCCAGTCCTGAGCCGTGAAGGTGAATGAATCGTATCCGCTGGACCCGACATTCGGGGTGTAGGTGAGGTTCGGCGCGCTACCGGAAAGAACTCCGTTTGTCGGCTGAGTCACTACAGTATAGGTGAGCGCATCATCTTCGGGGTCGGTTGCAATCAGCACAACGGAAACTGCGGAGGTTCCTCCCAGCGTGACGGTCTGGTCATATGCCGTCGGTGCATCATTTCCGGGCGGGTCGATCGTCAGAACCAGGCTGGCGTCGGTCGAGTTCAGGGAAAGATCCGCATCCAGGCCGCTGTCGTTGGTAATGATGTTAACCACCGGGTTAAAGGTTCCGGCAAACACGGAATTATAGTCCGCCAGTACAACGGAAAGGCCATTGGTGTAGTTGTATTCCGAAATATCAATATTGAAGGTGGTATTCGACCACGCGGCCACAAACTGGCCGTTATTCCCGGCGTACACCGTGCCGGCCTGCAGGGTCGCAAATCCGGTTTCTGACAGTTTAAACCCGATGGTATTGTTCCCTTTGTGCTCCACACTGATGTTGGCGTTTCCGAACGAGGCACCGTCCTCGAAGTAAATCGACCCGTTGAGCAGGTCGAGCCAGCCTGTATTTGCGCTCAGGCTTCCGTTGCTCTCGAGCGTTACGCTGGAGCCGTTCAAGCGGCAGGTACCCGCCGGGAAGTCAAGCTGACCATCCGAAATGACTTCATTCGCAGGGAGCAGGAATTGAGAGGCGAAGGTCACATCGGCTTCACCCCCGATGTATAGCTTGGCATACGAGTCCTGAACATTGGTGACTACAGCTGCAGGACCCACCAGAACAATATCGCCACTAGCCGGAACCGCATCCGTATCCCAGTTGGCGGCCGTTGTCCAATCGCTGTCCGGCCCCCCGTCATCCCAAATCACGTCATAATCAATGGCTCCCATATCCAGAATAATCGAATCGGTTGCGTCATCCCACACGAGACTGGCGTCATAGCTTCCGGCATTCTCAACAACCAGATTTGCGGTCTGGAACGTTTCATCCGTCAAACCGCCCCCGCTGGAAAAATCGACCAGCATGATGTTGGCAACCGGGCCGGAATAGTCGGCCATATCAACCGTAAAGGTATCATTACTGTTAATGGTAGAGTCTCCGAGCATCGCCCCCGGCTCCAACGTCGTAAAGCCGGACGCGCTCATGTTAAAGGTCACGCTGTTGTCATTTTTGAATTCCCATTGACTCATCGTGGTGGATGCGCCGTCTTCAAAAATGATGGTTGCGTCGTCAAAATCCCAGAACCCGCCTGTCAGCTCGGCCTGTGAACCCACATAGATGGTAGAGCCCTGAGCACGCACAAGCCCTCCGGCCAGGGTCGAAGCACCGGTCAGATGGATCGCACTCTGAAGAGGAAGCCACTGCTGAGCTGTTACATCAACCGCCACGCCGTCGATGCCGATCACACTATAGTCTGCCGGCACAACATCGCCCGACCAGTTTAAACCATTGGTCCAGAGGCCGTCACCCGCTTCGCCGTCCCAGGTGACATCGTACTCAACGACGCCCATATCAAGCACAATCGAATCGGTTGCGTCGACCCAAACGAGGCTGGCGTCGTGGCTGCCGGCATTGGTGACAATGAGAGTTGCAGTCTGAAAATCGGCATCCGTCAGGCCGACCGCATTGTTGAAAGTGACCAGCGTCATATTTGAAGCCGAACCAGTATAGGCGGCCATATCAACAATGTAGGTTACATTGTTCATGTCGGTGCTGCGGAGTAGATTGACAGGCGTCAGCGTGGTGAAACCGGCGGCATCGAGATTAAACGTAAAGGTTGGCGAGCCTTTCTGCTCCCAGTTCCCTACCGTCACGGATGCGCCGGCGTCGAACGTCACGGTTGCTCCGTTGAAATCATAATAGGAAGAACCAGCCAGAGCGGAATTCGATCCCACATTCACCGTAGACCCTCCTCCAAAACGGATTACCGTGTCGGCCGTCAGGGTTGCGGTTCCGGAAAGCGTCAGCGAGTCTCCGAGAAAACTGCCTGCGGCATCTGTAACATCCCACGCCACCGATGCGTTCGTGATCGTCACATCGCTGCCATAGTTCGGCGCAACATCCCCCGACCAGTTGGTTACACTCGACCAGAGACCGTCACCCGCCTCTCCGTCCCAGTTGACGGTTAAGGCCTGAGCTGAAACGGCGATAAATAACAGGCTTGCTGTGACTGCCCATTTGCAAAGTTTCGTTATCATCATAATCATTCCTTTTTTATCAGACAGCGAATCCGGCTCCCCCGAATTTCGCCACTATTCAATCTTACTAAATTTAAAAAGCTCCACCGGAAACCCTCCGCCTGTTTCCTGATCTAGTATTATTTGACCAGAAAAACGGAAAATCCGTCATCCTCCTTTTGCAGGATGAGAAAAAATGCTGGCAAAATACGCGGAAATACACCGAATATAGAACCCGACTACGCAAGTCGCAGGCCGAAAAATCAGGGAACTCTAACGCACTGTAGAGCAAATATTTATGTAGATTACCCTGACAGACACTGCCCCCCAAAACAGTGCGAATAACCGCCCGTGTTGAAAAGTAACCACCGAAGGTTTCCGAACATCAGAACAAAAAAGCCGGACGCCAGACTGCCCGAGGACATCAGGGAGTTTGGTAGAGGATCAAGTCGAGACGACGCAGATCGGTAATGTTCAACTCAATCGACTTTGACGTTTCATTCCACTGAAGATTTGCAGTGTAATTTCCAGCGTTCAAAACGTTCAGCGTTGCAGTCTGGAACTCGGCATCCGTCAACGTTGCGTTCGAGAAATCAACCAGTGTGATAATGCCGGTATCTCCTTCATAATCCTGCATGTCCGCAATGTACGTGGCATTAGCAATCGTAGCCCCGCCGCCAAAGCGCAACGTTCCCGGAGTCAGCGGGGTAAAACCGGATGAATTCAAATCGAAGGTAAAACTGTTTTGCCCTTTCTGCTCCCAGTTGGGCATCGTGGCGCTCGAGCCGGCCTCGAACACAAAGGTGCCGTTGTCCAAATCCCAAAAGCCGCCAGACAATGTTGCCGGGTTCCCCACATTGAACGTACAAGCGCTCGCGCGGATAACAGAAAGAGTGTTCAAGATCGCAGAGCCGGAGAGGTTGATCGTACAGTTACCAGGCAAACCGCCGTTTATGTCCCAGTTCACCGTTGCATTATGAATAAAAATATCATCGCCCGCCGCTGGCACTGAGCCGGTCGACCAGTTGGCTGCACTGGACCAGTTGCTGTCCCCCGCGCCGCCGGTCCACATCACCGTGGCGGCTTCCAGCATGGCGGCGGATAAAAATATACCCGCTAGGATCACTCGCTTTAGAAGTCTGCTGTTCATTTTATTCTGCCTCTCGCTTGTGGTGATCGCTCTATGCGTCTTCATCACCAACCTCGACGATCCAACCCCGTTATAATAAGGAACGTCGAGAATACTTCAGGAAACAAAACCGTCCATCCCCCTTTTACCGGATAGCCGACGACCACATTGTTATGTTATTTTTTGTAAATCAAAAGCTGAAAATCGGTGGTTTGCCCGATAAGATAAATGAGATGAAAAGCAATCGCTTCAACCTGACCATCGCTCTACCGGCGGTGATGTACCTTGCTCTCACTGCAGCGGCCGAGACGCCGCTGAACGAGCAACCGTTGCGCCATCTGGAAGAACGAATTGAAGAGATCGACTCCGAACTGGAAGAACTGGCCACCTTCAGCATGCGCAGCGGACTCGGCGCCCTCGGATACCGTTCGGATGCTCACCCCTCCTCCAATCAGACGGAATGGATTCAAATCGAACTGGGAAAAGAAACCCCCGTTGACCAAATTGTGATTGTTCCATCTATTCTGCGGGGTCCAAAAGCCAGATTCAACACAGACGGCTTCCCCGTAAATTTTCAAATCACAGCCGGCTCGGATCAAAATCCCGGTGGAACGGTCATTGCCGCCTTTGATCAGGACGACCAGCTCCTCCCGCGCACCGCGCCCCTCGTGATTCCCTGCGCAACCACCGCATCATGGGTTCGAGTGGAAGCCTCAATCCTCTCCCCGCGAAACTTTGACGGACAATACAATCTGGAGCTGGCCGAGATCATGGTTTTCAACGGGCAGGAAAACGTGGCCCTCAAGAAGCCCGTCTCCATCTCGTCGCATCGAAACCCCGAGGGGGGGGCTCGAAAAAGAGAGTTTCTTGTTGATGGGTTTGTCCCCTATTTGATGGATGCAGCTCAAGGTCGACAGAGCCTCGCCTTTACATGCACATACCCACAGCAGGATCAGCCCGTTATTGCCATCGATTTAGGAGCGGTCTGCCCCGTTGACCTGATTCACCTTCACTCCGTAGACTTAAGCGATACCATCCCTCAATCCACCCCCTCCGACTTTGGCATTCCGCGCCGCTTCCTGATCGAGGGGGCAACCCAACCCGACTTCTCCGATGCCCGCCCACTGATCGAACACCGCATCCATTCGTTCTTTGATGCTGGCCCCATCCTGATGCTACCCGTCCAGAAAACGGCCTGCCGCTACATCCGTTTGACCGCACTGGAGCCCTATATCTACATACTTGAATCCCCGGCAAAACCCCGAATCGGATTTGCAGAAATCGAGGTGTTTTCCAACGGACGAAACGTGGCTTTAAATAAGAAAATCTACTCGGAGCTGAAATCAGAAACGTCGGTTCGCTCGATCACCTCACTGACAGACGGGCACAATCTCTATGGACATATTTTGTCTATTCGGGGTTGGCTCAACCAACTCGCTCGTCGCCACGATCTAGAAACCGAACGCCCCCTCGTCGTTACCGAACTCCGGCTCCGCTACGCCCGCCAAAAAACGAACCTGAGACTTATGATCTGGCTGGCAACCCTCCTAGCCGCGGGCATCGGCTTCACCATCCTGATCGACCGAATGCTGCGCATGCGCCAAATTACAAAAATCAGAGATCGCTTTGCGGCCGACCTGCACGATGAACTCGGCGCCAACCTCCACACCATCGGACTGCTCAGCGACCTCGCCGAAGAATCGAAGGACTCACCGGATGAACTATCCATGTTCCACCAGCGCATTCGAACGCTCACCGAGCGAACCGGCACTGCCATGCGCCACTGCGCCGACTTGCTCGAGGCCGACGGACTCTATACCAGCCTGAGCGACGATATGCAGCGGGCCGCCGGCCGAATTCTGGCCACATTTGATCACGACATCGCCATTGAAGGCAAAGAGTATCTCGCACACCTTAAGCCGCAGACACGAACCGACCTGTTCCTGTTTTACAAAGAATGCCTCATCAACATCAGCCGCCACTCCGGCGCAACCCAGTTCAGCTCTTTCGTCACCGCAACCCCGACAGAAATACACCTTGCCGTCCGCGATAACGGAAGCGGCCTCCACGGCAATATCCCCTCGTCCTTAAAACGCCGCGCCCGACTGCTCGGCGCAAAAATGAAGCTTGAAAGTCCGGCAGAAGGTGGAACCGTCATTCACCTGACCCTCCGGGTTCGCTGGAATCAAAGGAGCCACCTATGAAAGAACCGATCCAGATCATGCTTGTGGAAGATCACCCGGCATACCGGGAGGTCATTGAAATGGCCCTGAAAAAAGAAAAAGACTTAACCCTGGCCTCCCAGTTCGGAACAGCCGAAATGGCCCTGCGCACAGCGCAGGATCATAAGGCGCAAAAGCCGCATATTATTCTGCTCGACCTCAACCTTCCGGGCATGAGCGGACTTGACGCCATTCCCTGGTTCAAAAAATACACCCCGGATTCCCGAATCATCATTCTAACCCAGTCCGGCATGGAAGCCGATGTGCTGCAGGCGATCCGCAGCGGAGCCGCAGGTTACCTGCTCAAATCCTCAACCGTAGCTCAGATCAAAGAGGGGATCCGCTCCGTAATGGATGGTGGACACCCGATCGACGCCGGAATTGCGCGCTTTATTCTCACCTCATTGAAAAAACCACTCCCGAAAAATGAACAGCTCACCCCCCTCTCCAACCGGGAAATTGAAATTCTAACCTTGCTGGCTGACGGGCTGGCACGAAAAGAGATCGCGGATCGGCTAGACATCGGCACCAGCACTGTGGTGACTCACCTGGGTCATATTTACGACAAGCTCAACGTCCCCAACGCGCCATCCGCTGTAAGCAAAGCCTACCGCTCCGGCATCCTGCCAGCCAAACCGGATGAATCATAAGTTTCCAAGCACTATTAAAACGCCGCGCCTGGTCGGCCTTTCGACATACCGAAAGAGAGAATCTACGCCCCGTGTTGGCCAGTGGCCAACGCCCGCTTTCGGGTGATCTCAAAAAACAGATCATCTCTTCGCTCAGCTAGCTCTTCCTTATAATCATCAAGATAAAACAGAAATTTGAATAAGGAAAATTTGATTACACCACTACAGGTCAATTTCCAAAAAAGTAACTTCGACATCTTTATCACTCCACTAACAATAGAAACTCAGCGTTCTTAAACTTGGCGGTCAGCAGCCGAACCGTTTGAAACCAGCTATGGCAGTGGCCTATCCCGAAGGAAGATCCGGTAGGGACGATGCGTGGCGTTACTTTGCGATGAAGCGCGTTCATAAACCAGGGGCGGCCCTGACTCTGATTCCACATCAACTGAATAGCTGAGGATACGCACGGCCATAAGGGTGCGAAGCCCGCTTCGATTGCAAAGTTTCATCAACCGGGAAAGGGTTAATGGATAGCGGTAGCAGTAGCGGGTTTCATAAAGTTCAGCATAATAGATTCGTACTTGTTCAAGCACGAGATCGAGGAGTCGCTGCTGGCGAATGTCGAAAGATTCAACATACCCCGTCCCAAGCCATTTGCGTTGTTTCATGACTTTAAATCCTCATCTTTAACTGCACCCGGTTTGACATTAATCTCCTTAAACTGGACGTGTGTGGGCGGCAGGCGGCCTTTTATTTTCACAATGCCCTCCCCGACCTTTAACCGATCAAGGAATACGTCCTGGTTTCGTTCCAAAAACAACGTCTGCCGGGCGGAGATGATGTCGGCTTCATGCGTCAGCGCCATGAAGATCAGGGTGTGCGTATTACCCAGAACATAGATGGGAAGCATAGACGGATGCTGGGTAATTGCGATTAATGCCTGTCCGAACGAACGGATTTCACGGTAGACATTTTCAAGGCCGCCGTTGGAGGATGCACCAAAAGCCGGTGCAGGAAAAATATTATGGGCTTCTTCGAGTACCAGCACATGGCGCAGCCGGTCAGTCTCTCCCTGACCCAATCTATGGAGATGTATCCATCTCAAAATGGTTTCCGTAAAAAACGCCCTGACGGTCTTGGGCAGTTCAAGGTCAAGTTCCAGGATGACCGGTTTGTTTAGCAGGTCTTCAAGATGTATGGGGTGTCTGGCGTTGAATGCTTTTGAGCCCGGCCCGAATACGAAGGTCCGCAGGATACGAAGACAGCTGTCCCGCCAAAGACCTTTTCTTCCACTGTATCTTTGGCGATCCAGCCGTCCTTTAAGATCAAAGAAATTAGGATACTCAAGGGAGTCACTACTCTCGGCATAAAACCCTTTGGCTTCAAACTCCGCATCGGCGAGTTCGGCCAATACATCTGCAACACCCTGACCGGACACATGGGTTTTCTCCAACACATCAGCCAAAATCTGAATCCATGTCTGGGGATGAATGCCTGGCGGTGGTCGCAGCGGATTCCATGGAAAGGGATGTGCATCCCTGCCAACGGTATAGACCTCCAGATTGGTCAGCCCCGGCAGGCTTTTCAAGTTCCGGTAGCTTCGCTTCCAGTCGATCACCAAAAACGGAATCTCCTTCTCATGAAACTGTCGAAGCAGGTTATAGGCGACATGGGTCTTGCCGGAACCGGTGGTGGCAAAGATCCCGGTATGCTTGACCAAATCGCGGCTATTGAGATAAAGCTCCTGAGAGGGTCGCCCGGGATAGCGGATATCTCCGAGAAAGAGGTCACCTCCCGTATCCAGTGCATCAGACGGGGGCAAACGGACTGTCCGGTCATCGACCTGCTTGCCGAGGTAAGATACCGCCATCATCCGAATCATATTCTCGGCTTCTGCGCGGGCGGCGGCATTTTCGGCGAGCTCGTAATGCGTCCAGAGAGAATCCGCCGAAGGGCCGATCAGCGGTTTGAGTTGTTGGCACAAACTGCGCAGCTCTTCGCTCACAGGTGTTCCTCCAGATTGTGAATCAACACTTCTTTCCGGTCTTTACCTCTGGTGGCCTTGTTGGCTTTGGAGTTGCCCAGCGTATATTTGGTTTCAATGGATTCGATTTTGAAATCCTTGAAAATCTCCCGTACCTCGGGGGTATCATTCAGCGACAGGATAAACTTTCCCTGAATGCTTTTAAGGGTATCGCGTAACCGCAGAAAATCCTCTCCCTTGAATGAGACTGCATAGAAATCAGCCTCCCAATATGGAGGGTCGATGTAGAAAAAGCTTCCCGGCGAGTCATATCGCCTTATGCATTCACACGCATCGAGGTTTTCAATGGTTGTTCTCGCCATCCTTTTATGGGTTTCGCGTAGTTTTTCTTCCACGGTCACAAGGTTTAATGAACTCGGCCGGACAACACTGGTTCCGAACGTCCGGTTTGTGGTCTTTCCCCCGTAGCCCATCCGCTGCAGACGGTAGTAGCGTACCGCCCGTTGCACATCGGTCAATAGTCCGGGGTCCTGACTCCTTTCGCGTTCGAACTCGGCACGGGACACGATAGAAAAGTCGAGGCACCTCAGGAATTCCGGCAGATGGTGACGGATCACGTTCCAAAAATTGGCCAGTTCTCCATCTCGGTCGTTAAGAATTTCAACGCGACTTGGTTTCTTCGTAAAATAGACCCATGCGCCACCGCAGAACGGCTCAACATAAGTAGTGTGCGACGGAATCTTTTCCACGATTCGTTTGGCCAGCCGTGACTTGCCTCCAAGATAGCCCAACGGGCTTTTCAGTGACTTGTTATTGTCTGCATTTTTACTTTGGGGTGTAGGGAATGATTTGGTTTCCATTATGAATGATTGAATAGGCAGCCGGTCTGTTTTCGGAAGAAACGGGACTGAAACCGGGATTTGCCTGTTGCTGTGCATTGGATGCAGGAAGGGCTGAGAGGAACCGGTTCTTCGCCGCGTTCCTTGAAATCCATCCCATGCGTTCAGGAAGTCGCGCATTACAT
>JAEIOF010000056.1 GCA_016342445.1 Verrucomicrobiota bacterium
TTAATTAAAAGTTTCATTCCAACTCCTTATTTTGAACCGCGAATATACGTGAAAAAAAAGTGCCGTTCAAATCGTTAAAACGCTACGCTCGTTGGAATCGTGAAAAAACGGAGAACAGCATGCTGAACATAGCAATATTCGGATCGGGATCAGGGTCAAACTATCAGGCCATCGCTGAAGCCATTGAGGCCGGAACGCTCGACGCGCGCATTGCCTGCGTTCTGTCGGATGTAGAAGACGCGTTCATCCTCGAACGCGCCCGCCGCCTCGGCCACCCCGCCATCCATCTCGACTGCGCCCCTTTTAAAACCAAGCTCGACGGCGAGGCCGAAGCGCGCGCCATTGAGCTCATCAGAGAGCACGACGGCGATTTTGTTGCCCTCGCCGGCTTCATGCGCATCGTCAAACCAGGCCTGCTCAACGCCTTCGCCGGACGGATCATCAACATCCACCCCTCTCTTCTTCCAAACTTCCCCGGCCTCGAAGCCGGAAAACAGGCGCTCGAAGCCGGAGTTGCCGAAACCGGTTGCACCGTTCACTTCGTCGATGCGGGTATCGATACCGGAGCCGTCATCATTCAGCGGAAAGTTTCGGTTCTGCCCGGCGACACCGAAGAGACGCTCATGAACCGGATTCATGAACAGGAGCACCTCGCCTATCCCGAGGCCCTGCGCAAAATCGCTTCCGGCGAGATCTAGGCTCGTCCGTTTTCCAACCCTCGGAAAATCCAACAAGCCCCGGCTCAGCCGGTTCCAAACATTGGAAAAAACTCCACGCAAAAAAAAGCCCGCAGAAATCTGCGGGCTTTCTATCTCCAATAATTGGAAACGCTTAGCGTGAGTAGAACTCAACGACGAGGGGCATTTCGCACTGGATCGGCACTTCACCGTGTTCGGGCAAGCGGCTGAGCGTCGCGGTCAGCTTTTTGTCGTCAACGGTCATGTATTCCGGCGTGGTGGCAATCTGCTGAGCAGCGGGGAAGATGTCGAGTTCGCGGCTCTTGTCGCGGACAGTGATGACATCACCGATACGAATGGCGTAGGAAGGAATATTGACCTTCTTGCCGTTGACGTTGAAATGAGCGTGGCTGACCAGCTGACGGGCCTGATAGATCGAACGGGCGAACCCGGAGCGAAGAACCAATGCATCCAGACGGGTTTCGATGAGCTGCAAAAGAATATCAGCGGTGTTGCCCTGTTTGCGGGACGCAGCCTGATAGTATTTGCGAACCTGTTTTTCGGTCAGGTTGTACTGATACTGCAGGCGCTGTTTTTCAACGAGCTGTTTACCGTAGTCAGACTGTTTGCCGCGACGACGCGACGGGCCGTGCTGTCCCGGGGGATGCGGGCGGCGTTCGAGATATTTCTCGCTCTTCGGGGTCAGGGCCAGGCCCAGACGGCGGGACTTCTTAATTTTTGGTCCGGTATACTTCATGTTCTTCCTTCTTCTATGGTTTCTGTTTCCTGTGCCCCGTCTGATTAAGCCCTCTGCGGGCCGCCTGTTTAAATAAACTCAGTTCAGGCGATCACTAATGTGAACATCCTCCTGCGGAGCGAAGGGGCGCATTAAAGCGGCGGGGGCGGCCTAAGTCAATAACAAGAAACGGTTTTTAGCCTTGTCTTGCGGACGGAAATTCCCATCATGGGCGGCTGATTTTTTAACCCTGATTTGAAAGGAACCTGGATATGAAAGAAGTAAAGAAAGTAGCCCTGCTCACAGCCGGCGGCTTGGCCCCCTGCCTCTCCTCCGCAATCGGCGGCCTGATTGAGCGTTACAGCAAAGATCATCCTGAAATCGAAATCATCTGCTACATTGGTGGCTATAAAGGTCTTCTGCTGGGCGAATCCATTCCCGTGACCGACGAAATCCGCAAAAACGCCCCCGTTCTCTACAAGCACGGCGGAAGCCCCATCGGCAACAGCCGCGTGAAACTCACCAACATCAAAGACTGTGAAAAACGCGGACTGGTTAAAGAAGGTGAAAACCCGCTCGAAGTGGCCGCCGCCCAGCTTGTCAAAGACGGCGTGGATGTGCTACATACCATCGGCGGCGACGACACCAACACCACCGCCGCCGACCTCGCCGCCTTCCTCGCCGAAAATGACTACCAGCTGACCGTGGTCGGTCTGCCCAAAACCATCGATAACGATGTGTTCCCGATCAAACAGTCCCTCGGTGCCTGGACCGCCGCAGAAAAAGGCGCCAAGTTCTTCTCCTATGTCGTGGCCGAGCACAACGCCAACCCGCGCATGCTGATCATCCACGAAGTAATGGGCCGCAACTGCGGATGGCTGACCGCATATACCGCCAAAGTTTATCATGAGCATCTCGAGAAGATGGACTTCCTGCCCCAGATGGGTTTAAGCAAAATCCGCAAAGACGTTCACGCCATCTTCGTGCCGGAAATGGCCGTCGACATTGAAGCCGAAGCAGCGCGTCTCAAAAAAGTGATGGATGACATCGACAATGTGAACATCTTCATTTCGGAAGGCGCAGGCTTGGAGGACATCGTGAAACAGATGGAAGAAGCCGGAGAAACCGTTCCGCGTGATGCATTCGGCCACGTCAAACTCGACGCCGTCAACCCCGGCCAGTGGTTCGGCAAACAGTTCGCCAAACTGCTTGGCGCAGAAAAAGTTCTGATCCAGAAATCCGGCTACTACGCCCGCGCGGCTTCCTCCAATGCAGCCGACCTCAAGCTGATCAAGGCCTGCTGCGACAAAGCGGTCGAATGCGCGCTGGCTGGCATCGGCGGCGTGATCGGCGAGGACGAAGACGCTAACGACGAACTGCGCGCCTGCGAGTTCCCGCGGATCGCCGGCGGCAAGCCGTTCGACATCGACGTGCCGTGGTTCGGCGAACTACTGGCTGACATTGGTCAGGCTAAAGGCGAAAAGGTCGTGGTTGGCCACTAGCCAAAAGCAAAAACGTCCAACGATTGGAAAACTCAAAAACACCCCCGCCTGAAAGCATGAGGAGGTCAGCCCGTGAGCATGAAGCCATTCAAAATCTGTCCAACCTGTGAAGCCGTCTGGCAAACAATGGACGATTTTCTGGCCGATCCGAATCTGGAACAGGCGGGGTATCAGGTCAACTTTGTCGACCTCAAAGGCGGGCTGTTCTATTTCACCCACCACCGCAACGGATGCAAAACGACCTTGGCTGTTCCCGTCGGGAGATTCACCTCGCTAAGCGCCCGCAAGCTGCTGGCGGCGCGCGGCGAGCAGCCCGGCGGGAAATGCCCCGGCTCGTGTGTGCGCAAAGGCGACATGGATCCCTGCCCGGTTGAGTGCGAGTGCGTCTGGGTGCGCGAGGTGATGCAGGTCATCAAAGAGCGCAAGAGTCAGGTCGCTTAAACCGGAACCCCGGCGGCCTGTTCAACTTCGATCGGCTTGCGCTCAATCAGTTCGATCCGCCGCCAATGGCCGGACCGCATCCGCCAGACCCATCCGCCGGCCAGAATGGTGAAGTAGGCAATCGCCCATCCCCATGCCGCCAGTACGTTGAGTTTGAAAACCAGCACGATCAGCGCTTCGCCCAGCGCAAAAAATCCCCACGCCACCGTGGTGTGAAACCACATCACAAAGTGCGTATCGCCCGCGCCGCGCAAGGCTCCGGAGAGCACCGCATTGGTAGCCTCCATCAGCCCCCAGGCGGCGGCCAGAAAAAGAAGCAGCCGGGCCGTACTGAACACATCGCCGAAAATCACATCGCCACGCGCAAAAACGCGGATATAGATTTCCGGAAAAAGAACAAACGTAGTGACCACAACCAGCGTATAGGCCCAAGCCACACGAACGGCCTTCCACGCGGCGGAGTGCGCCCCGTCCGCGTCGCCGCGTCCCATATACTGCCCCACCAGAACCGCCGCCGCCTGCCCCATTCCGATGGAGGGCATGAAGGCGATCATATTGATGCTGAGCACAATATTACTCGCCAGAAAGGCCGTTTCTCCCAGCCGCCCGAGCAGCAGAACAAACAGCGAGAACGAGCCGATATCGAGCACCATGTGAATGCCGGAGGGCAGACCGAAGCGAAGCATCCGCAAAAACAGCTTCCGGTCGAATCGAAGCATTTCTCGGGTTCGATAAACCGCGTGGTTTCTCTTCGAAAAATAAAGTGACAGAAGAATCGATGGCGCAACAAACCCGGCAATCAGACTGGCGATGGCCGCCCCCTTGATTCCAAGCTCCGGAAACGGCCCGTGCCCGAAAATCAGCAACCAGTTGAACAGTACGTTGACACTGTTTCCAACCAGATGAGCCAGCATAATGACACGGGTTTTCCCGCGGCCGCTGAAAAAACTGCCCGCCGCCGCCGTCAGCGGAACATTCACGCCGCCGAGCATTAAAATGGAAAGATAGGTCTTCTCCTGAGCAAACACTTCCGGCGCGTGTCCGCTCCAGACCAGCAACTGAACGCCGACCGGAATCAGCGCCCAGATCAGCGGCATGGAAAGCAACGCCATAAAAAGGGACTGCGCGACCGAGCGGCTGCACTGTTCATATTCGCCCGCCCCGTAATACTGCGCCACAAAACTGTTGGACATCGCGCACAGCGCCATAAAAAAACTGATCAGGGTAAAAGAAAGAATACCGGCCGGCACCACCGCCTGAATCGCCTCCGGGCTGTACCACGACAAAAACATACGGTCACAGAAATGAAGCATCGTGAACGAAGCCGATGTGACAATCAGCGGCACGGCAATCCGGAACAGTTCGCGATAGGAAGAGAATGAAAAAATTTGTTTCATGAGCCCTCAGTTTTCCAGACCTTGTAAAAAATGCGAGCCCGGTTTCCAAGGTTTGGAACTTTTTACGGATTTTCTTCCAATGCGTGGGAAAACGAACGCGCCTCAGGCCGGCGGGGCGGACATCAGCTGGCTGACCCGCTCGGTCAGCTCGGGAATAATGATGTTGGGCGGCCCTTCAAACCGTTCAAATTTTTCGAACGTGTCGGCGTCGATCCGTTTACCCAAATCAGCGAGCGCTTTGGCGTACGGACTGGCGCTGTCTAAGGTACGGTCAAACACCAGAAAGACCCGCGTGAAGTGTCCCGTTTTCAATTCGTTGGCCAGCGAACGCAAAAACCCGGGGAAGCGATCACCGCGCGGCCCCATGAACCGCACGCCAATCTCCTCGCCCGTGCAGAAGGTGCAAACCGCCACCCGATCCGACTTCATTTCAAACGAACCGTCAACCAGCTCATCGCCCTCCGTCAGATAACGGCCTTCGCCGATTTTTCTGGAAACCACACCGGGGTAGTTCGCCGCGCCGAGCAGGACAATGTCTTTAAACTGGCTGTACTTTTTCTCCGCCCGCTCTCTGGCCTCTGTGCTCAGCAGTGCAGGCGCGGGCGCAGGTGAGGAACACGATTTAACAGGCGTTGCGGGGCGTTCTCGAGCGACTGTTTCAGGCTTCGCTTCCGGCAGACGCGACGGTGAAACAGCAACCGCACCCTTTCCAAGCAAGGCGCGTTCAGTCGAACGACTCAGAGAAATCGCGGTCAGAGAAAGGACAATCGCAACGGTTGTCAAAACCAGCATAAAGACAAAACCAAGCAGACTGGCGGTCGAAAACGTTTCAACCCGACCCTCTGCAACGCGAAGGAAAAGAAGAGTGGCGGCGGAACCCAAAACCGCTGAGCCGAAAATCAGGCCCAGTGTTTTAAATGAGATTCCTTTCGCACGGTTGGCGCCTTCGCCCGATCCCATCATCGTCCTTCCTGATTGATTATTTCGAGGAGGATATATGGCTCGAATCGTTCAACCAACTGATTTATCCGCAAAACGCCCAAAACCTCGCCTGCCTGACTATTTCAGATCCGGGCGCGATCCGCCAACGGGCAGCGCTTCGAGTCCCCGCTTCGCGGCTTCGTCGGCAAAGCGGCCCATCCACGGCGGAGAATAGTTCCGGCCCATGCGATCGAGCTCTTCGAGCGAGCGGTAGTCGCGCGTGACACAAAACGGGTCGGGGGTCGGGGGCATGCCAAGCGTAAAAGCGGCGGCGCGCATCACCTGCCGCTCCAGACGGCGGGCAAAGGTCTCGGCCTCAGCGGTGTACAGCGACTGACTGTTAATCAGCGCAATTCCGTCCTGCTCAAACACAGCCAGATGTTTTTCTTCGCCGTTGATCCCGGCCAGAACAATCAACTCCACATCGGCATCCGTTTTGATGCGCAACGCCGCTTTTTCCAAGGTTTGGAAATTTTCTTTTCCGGCGAGCGCCGGTTTTTCTAACGTTCGGACAGGAACGTGAAGTTCCTTTTCAGCAAACGTGCGGACGCGCTCCAGAAGCTCCGCGTCAACGGCGGCCGCGTTGACCAGTGTAATGGCCTTCGTTTGCGGGGCCGGAGAACACCCGTCCACAAGCAGAAAAAGTCCGATCAGCAGAAGAGATAGTTGTCGCATAAAAAAACTCCTTTTATCCTTAAAAAGCGGCTAGTATTCTGCCGTTTTTAACCCACAGAATTCAAATCTCTTTTATGCCAACATTCAACTACATTGCCCGCGATGCCGGCGGGGAAAGAAAAGACGGAACCGTGGACGCCGCCGACCAGCGCGCCGCGTTGCTCCGGCTTCAGCAAATGGGCTGCACCCCCCTTTCGCTGACGCAGGCCACCGGCCCGTCCGCCAAGTCGACCTCTCCGGCCGCCCGGTTTAAGTTTAAATTTTCCACCGGACAGAAAATACAGATGAAACCGCGCGCCATGTTGCTGTTCACCCGCGAGCTGGCCGACCTGCTTTCCTCCGGCATGACGCTCGGGCGGGCACTGCACACGCAGGCCAAGCGCGATTCCGATCCGGTCTGCGCAACCATTATCCCGCGTCTGCGCGACGAAGTGGTTCAGGGCAGCGCGCTTTCCGACGCACTCCGGATCTATCCCGATTCTTTTCCCAAGCTCTACGTCAGCATGGTGCGCGCAGGCGAAGCCAGCGGCGCACTCGGCGAAGCCCTGCAGGGGCTCTGCAACCACTACGAACGCGTACAGGCGGCTCGCGGAAAAGTGATCACCGCCATGCTCTACCCCGCCATCGTTCTGGGAGTCGGCGTGCTGTCCGTCGTCGGGCTAATGGTGTTCATTATCCCGAAGTTTTCCACCATCTTCGATGAACTGGGTGGAACCATGCCCCTGCCCACCCGGATTCTGATGGGCATCAGCGGCGCGATGATTCAATACGGCTGGCTCATGCTTCTGGCTCTCGGCGGCGCAGGCATCGCTTTTCAGCGCTACCTCAAAACCCCGGCGGGCCAGAAATGGAAAGATGCGCGCATGCTCAAAATGCCGGTGGTCTGCAAAATCACCCAGGCCAACGCCTTCGCCCATTTTGCCAGAACTCTCGAAACCCTGATTCGCAACGGCGTTCCAATTTTGAAAGCTCTGACCATTTCCGAGGAGACCGTCGGCAACAGCATCATCGCCGAAGAGATCGCCGATGCGCGCAACCGTGTCACCGACGGATCGAGCATCGCCGGCCCGCTGGCGGCGGGCGGTGTCTTCCCGCCGCTGC
The DNA here is from genome assembly GCA_016342445.1 of Verrucomicrobiota bacterium. Taxonomy (GTDB): domain Bacteria; phylum Verrucomicrobiota; class Kiritimatiellia; order Kiritimatiellales; family Tichowtungiaceae; genus Tichowtungia. The sequence continues at coordinate 7,511 of JAEIOF010000056.1, forward strand.
TCACCGATATGCTGGCCGTCGGCGAAGAAACCGGCGACCTGCCCGGCGCGCTCTCTCAGATTGCGCGGCGCTACGACGAAGAGCTCGATTTCAGCATCAAAATTTTAACCACCGTTCTGGAACCGGTTTTGATTCTGGGCATTGCCCTGATCATCGGCTTTGTCGCTATCAGCATGCTCATGGCGGTGTTCGATCTAACCAGCGGCTTAGGTGTTTAACGAAGGAGAAAAAATGAGAAACCGGAAATCTAAAGAAGCCTTTACACTCATCGAAATCATGCTCGTGATTGTCATCATCGGCATCATCGTTGGAATCGCCGCACCGAAGATCGGCGGCAAGCTCGGCAAAGCGCAGAACGTCGCCGCGCGCGCCAGCCTTAAGAGCATCGAAACCGCCATTCAAAGCTACGAAATGGATAACCTGCGCCTGCCAGACAGTCTGGACGATCTGACCAAAACGCTGAACGGCAACGGTCCTTATCTCAAACCGAGCGAGCTGACGGATCCGTGGAGCCAGAAATATATTTACAACAAAGGCGGATCCCACGGCATGGGCTTCGACCTCTCCACCACCTCCCCCGACGGCGACAGCTTCAACAACTGGGACTAGGGAGAGAACTATGAATTATGAACTATGAATTATGAATATGAGAAAAATACATCTTTCATCTCTCATCTTTCATCCTTCATCGTTCTCACGAGGGTTCACCCTCATTGAAATCATGCTGGTGGTGGTGATCATTCTGATTGCCACCGCGATTGCGACCCCGGTTTTCAGGGGAACGTTTCAGTCCACTCAAATGACAGACGCCGTGCGCTCCACGGTGCGCATGGCCCGCTTCGCGCGCAGCATGGCCATCCTGAAGCAGAGCGACTGCACCCTGACCTTTGAAGAAAGCCAACTGGTTCTAACCTGCACGGACCCAACCGAACCCAAAACGGTGCGCCGATTCCCCGGCGACATCAAAATCAGCGAGTTCGAAAACAAATCGGAGGAGACAACCTCATCCGACGGCGCGCGCACGATTTGCTACTACGCCAACGGCATGAACGACGGCTTCGAGCTCACGCTCTCGGACGACAAAGACCGCCGCCAGACCATCGAGTGTCATCCCATCACCGGAAAGGTCACCGTTGATGAATAGCAACCCTTTTGGAGTGCGCAGGCAAGCCGAAGGCGCGACTGCGCTTTTATCCAGCAACAAAGCGGCGTGGCACTTTGTTTCCCGCCGCACTCCACAACGTGCGGGCCTCACCCTCATTGAGGTGATGCTGTCGATTGTGATCCTCGGAATCGGCTCCGGCGTACTGATGCTGGCGACCGCGCGTTGCATCGCCGTGGTTTCGAAGGCGCGCCACTACAGCAACGCCCAGCGGTTCATTTTCCAGATCGGTGCCGAACACCCGCTCACACGCGGCGAAATCGATGCGGGGATCGAGTCGGGCGAGTTCGACGGCGGCTACGAGTGGGAGCGCGAAGTCGTTGAACCGGAGGATGAAAACCGCGAAGGCCTTTACACCATCCGCACCCGCATCAGCTGGTCGACCCGCGGCAAAGAGTGCTTCGAAGAGATCGTCACCTGGCACTACATTCCGGTAAAGGAGGATTTGTGAATTCGGGAATTAGAAAATTGGGAAAGAAGAAGGACGATCAGTCAAGTCGTCCCAATTCTCCAATTCTCCAATCGTCCAATCATCTAAAACCGCGCAGCGGTTTTACTCTTCTGGAGATTCTGATTTCGATGGTGATTCTATCCATCGCACTGACGCTGGCGTGGCAAACCTTTTCGACCGCAACAAGAGCGTGGACGGGCGGACGCAAGGTGATCGATCAAATGCACCACGGCGATTTTGTGATGACCCAGCTTTCGTCGGCGCTGCGTTCGATGGCGTTTTTTGAAAACTCGGCGAAACACTACGGCTTCCGAATGGAAAACAATACAACCGGATACGGGCAGCACTCCATCAGCTGGGTGACAGCCAGCAAAGCGTTTATCCCCCGAGGAGATCCATTTGAGCACGGCCTCCACCGCATCGAAGTGGGCGGCGGAACCGACGAGGACGGAACCGAGGGGCTGACCGTCACGATCTGGTCGCATCTGGCCGACGAAGAAGATGTGGAGGAGAAGACCTGGTTTATCACGGAAAACATCAAGGGGTTGCGCTGCCGGGTTTTTGACACCGACAAGGACGAGGAAGGCTGGCGCGAAGACTGGGAACGAACGAATGAAATCCCGGGGCTGGTTGAAATCACCCTCTACGCGGAACCGGTCGACAAATATTCCGACCCGGTTGAATTCCGCCAGCTGATCGAAATTCCGCTCGGCCCGCCCGTCACCAACGATGTTTCGGAGGCGCGATGAGAATTGATGATTTAAGGGGAAACGTTTTTCCAAAGGTTGGAACTTTTTTTTCCAACCCTTGGGAAAATTCAAAGCAAAGGTTCCGAGGATTGGAAAATCCAGCCTCCTCAATCGGCAATCGGCAATCGACAATCGACAATTCCAAGCGCGGCGCAGCCTTAATTGTGGTGATGTGGGTGCTGCTGATCGTCTCGCTGATTGTCAGTACGTTCGCGTTTGAAATGCAGTTGGAGTCGCGGCTGATCTCCGCCCAGCGCAAACGATTCAAGGCCGACCAGCTGGCGCTGGCGGGCGTGGAGCTCGCCAAGGCGATGCTCGCTTTCGAAGAGGATCCCCTCGAAGGCGATGACGTGGTTTATGATGACCCCTATCTTGCGCAAGCGGCAAAAATCGCGGACGGGATCCCTGTCTCTTTCTCGGAAAAGCTCGGCGACGGAACGGTCACCGTGCGTATCGACTATGAAAAAGGGCGGCAAAATATCCATACAATAGAAGTGGAAACCTGGAAAGATCTCTTCGAACAGGCGGGCATTCCCCTCGTCGACTGGGATCCGCTGATCGACTGTCTGAAGGATTGGGAGGATGAAAACGATCTCCACTGGGCCAACGGGGCGGAGTCGGACGACTGGTTTTATCGCGAAAAGGGCTATCCCTGCAAAAACGCCCCGGTCGATACGGTGGACGAGCTGTTGCTGATTAAAGAATGGACCCAAGAGGTTCTCTACGGAACTCCACCGGAAATGTTGGAGCAAGCAGACAATCCGATGACGGGCATTGCTCAATATCTCACCACGTGGGGCGACGGGAAAATCAACCCCAATAGCGCCAGCAGGGAGGTGCTGATCAGCACGGGTCTTTCCGAAGGGATTGTGGGCGATATTCTGGACGCCCGCCTCGGGCCGGACGGCGAGGACGGAACGGACGACGACGGAATGACCCGGGAGGACTTTGACGCCCTCGGACTCGGCAACGATCTGTTCACCTTGAAACCCGAATACGTCGCCATCACCAGCGAAGGATCTGTCGGCGAAGTGGTCAGCACAATCTCCTCTGTTTTTAAACTAGGCGGAAAGGAGCCTTCTCCCCTATTCTGGCTCGAGGGAGAAGAGAATAAGAAAAAGGAACCCGCCTCAGAATTTTAACGTGTGAACAGTATGCTTTTCTACACCCATACAACCGGCATCCACTACACCGACGAAATCGTCGAGTGGGCCGTGTTGCGCAAGACCCGCGGCGAAACCGAAATGATTCGCGAGGGATCCGCGCCGATCCCCTCAGGGGGGTTCAATCAGGATAAAGCCCCTCTTTTCCCTGCCGAAGTTCTCACGGATATCCGCAAAAACTTCCGCGGCGTGGTCACGGTCTCGCTGCCCTCCTCCAAACTGCTGATGCGGGTGCTTGAACTGCCCTCCACCGATCCGGAGGAAATCACCGGAATGGTCGCGCTTCAAATGGATCAGATTTCGCCTTTCCCCGCCGACCAGCTCTCGTTCTCCTACGAGATGCTCAAAGAAACCGAAAACCACTCCCGTGTGCTGGCTGTGGCCGCTCCGCGCAAATCGGTCGATGAACTGGGCGATCTCTTTAAGACGGAAAATGTCTACATCCGCAGTCTGGACGCCGAAATCCTGGCCTGGTGGAGCCTGCTGACTGCCCACGCCGATGTCCCCTGCGAGGGCCGGGTAATCCTGATCCTCGAAGAGCACACCGAATTCTCAATGATGGTGGTCGACGACGGAGTCCCCGTTTGTTTCCGCTCGCTCGAACTCTTTCACGACTTCAGCGACGAAAGTGTCCTGCACGAGATCGTGGAGGAAATACGCTACACTCTCCTCTCCCTCGAAGCCGAATATGGTCACCGCGAAAACTGCTCAATCGAATTCTGGAGTGAATCGGAAATTCCGCAACTGCTCATCACCCTGCTGAGCGAAGAGTGCGCCGGAAACGTCAACCGGCACAATCTGGGAACCATCCCGTCGCTCGCCGAAGGGCTCGCGCTACGCTCCGCCGAGCGCAAAACCCACCACGCGGAACTGGTTCCGCGCGAATGGATTGAGCTCCAACGGAAAAAACGCTTTCTACAGATGGCCACCATCGCCTCTATCGCGATTCTCAGCATCTGGCTGGCGGTCATCAGCATCACCGGGGCCGTATTTGCCCTCCAGACCGCCGCCTTCCACCGGATTCAGAAAGAAGCCGCGAAATACAGCGGCCCGGCCCGCGCCGCGCAGGCGGCCCGCGAAGAGATGCTCTCACTCGAAAAATACGCCGACCACTCCCGCTCCGCGCTGGAGTGCCTGCTCCAGATCACCGAAACGCTTCCGGATCGGGTTGAAATCACCTCCTTCACCTACACCAAAGGAAAAGCCGTTCGTCTGAGTGGTTCGGGAGATAATTCCGACGCCATCTACGACTACTTCCAGAAACTGGGCGCACTTGAAATTTTCGAAGAGATTGAAAACTCCCGCATCATCGAAAACTCCCGCTTCTCCATCACGGCCAACCTGCCGAAACCCGAAACGGAGGAGCAGCCGTGAAAATTTCCAAACGCGAACTGATTCTCGGAATGACCACACTGGCGGTGCTCCTCTTCGGCTTCACCTATTGGATGGGCGGTTCGAAAATTGCCGAACAGCGAGAGATGGCCTCCGAGAAAGTCCGTCTGCGCCGCCAGATTGAACTGCACAAACGGATTCTGGCGGAAAAAGAAAACTGGATTGGGCAGCTCGATGCGCTTCAGGCTCAACTGCCGGTTTATGGTCGCAAAGCCTCCGTTAACGTCGACCTGCCCAAAGAGATCAAGCGGATCGCCGACCGCCACGGCCTCAACCTGCCGCTGACCCAGCCCGAAGGCGAAAACCGGATTGGCTCGCTGAACGAACTGAGCGTGCGTTGCGAATGGCAGGGAACCCTGGAGGCCCTCGTTCATTTTCTTCACGACCTCCACGCGCAGGGAATCCGGTTTGATATCCGCCAGATCGATATCAAACCCGTCGCCAAAGAAGAGGGCCAGCTAAAGGGCTCCATGATCATTAACTGCGCCTACCGCCGGGAGGCTGGGGAAAGCTAACTTGTTAAACGGGAACTAACTGATGAAAAAAAGAATGATTTTTGGACTATTGACCGGCCTGCTGATGCTCGCCCCTGCCCTGCGCGCCGAACAGCTTTACAATCTGAGCTTCGCCGATGCACCGCTCGAAATGCTAATAGACTTCTACAACGAGTGGACCGGCCGCACCCTGATTATTCAGGCCGACCTCAGCCAGAAAATCACCCTGAAATCAGGTAAAATGACTAAAGAGGAATGCATGCAGGCCATCGAAACCGTGCTCTCCATGAACGGAGTCGCGCTGGTCCCCATGGGCGAAAAATTCCTGAAGGTGGTGCCCGTCGCCAACGCCCGCCAGGAAGGGATGGAACTCCTCCCCTTCGATACAGAAG
>JAEIOF010000057.1 GCA_016342445.1 Verrucomicrobiota bacterium
AAATCGCTTCGCACAGATCTTCAACGTCGAGCAGCTGGTAGCGGTTGTGACCGTTTCCAATCATTGGAAAATTTTTGCCGTCCTTGGCCCAGTCGTAGAACAGCGCGAAGACGCCGAGGCGCTCGGGGCCGACAAACGACTTGGGTCGGATGATCGGCACGCACAGTCCTTTTTCGCGAGCTTCCAGACAGGCGGCTTCCGCCTCGATTTTGGCGTGACCGTAGGGGCCGACCCCGATCAGCGGATCGGTCTCGTAAAGCGGGTGATGATCGGGGATTCCGTAGACCGCGGTGGAGGAAATGTGCACGAAGCGCTCAACGCCCTGACTCTGCGCCTCTTGAAGCAACAGACGAGTGCCTTCAATGTCGGTCGAAAAAATTTCTTCTTCTGTATAAAGGGGCAGGGCGGCGGCGGTATGAATCACCCAGTCGACCCCGGCCATCGTTTTGCGGACATCGTCGATGTTGCGGATATCGCCCACCACGGCGTTGACCTGATCGCGCTCCGGATAGTCGAATTCGACCAGATCGAGCACGGTAATATCGGTGATGCCCTGATGGCGCAGGTAGCGAATCAGGTTGATCCCCAGAAATCCGCTGCCGCCGGTGACTAAAACCTTCTTGTTCATGAACCGCTCCTGATCTAGCTTCTCCTGCGGATGAAAACCCTTAAAGACATCGGAGAGCATAACGCCATCGCCGCGCTGACTGCAAACCTGAAAGCCGTTGGCGACGACTGCGCCGTGCTCCCGCTCGACGATATCTATGATCTCGTCCTCACCTCCGATCCGCTCATCCGGAATGTTCATTTTACTGCGGAGGCCACGCCGGAGCAGATCGGCCACAAGGCCGTCTGCCGGGTGCTGAGCGACTTCGCCGCGATGGGGGCCGAGCCGCAGTACTTGCTCGTGAATGTTGTCGCGCCGCCGGAGCAGGATTTCCAAACCCTGGAAAAAATCTATGCCGAATTTTCAAACCTTTGGAAAACCTATGGCGCGGAAGTGGTCGGCGGCGACCTCGCGCAGGGGCCGACGCTTGAGTTGCACGTCTTTGGGGTCGGGCGCGTCCCGAAGGGAACCGCCTTGCTCCGCTCCGGCGCGAAGCCCGGCGACCGCATTTACGTGACCGGCCCGCTCGGCGGCTCGCAAGCGAGCGGCAAGCATTTAAGCTTCGAGCCGCGCCTCGAATGGGCGAAAGCGCTTCGCGAGAGCGGCCTCGTCACCTCCATGATGGATATCAGCGACGGCCTCGCCACCGACCTGCGCCACATCCTGAAAGCCTCCGGTGTCGGGTCAATGCTTGACGGCTCCTTAATTCCTTGCAACGGCACTCTTGAGCAAGCCCTTTATGATGGCGAGGATTTTGAACTGCTTTTCACCGCGCCGCCAGACGCGGAGTTCCCCATGTTCCCAACCTTTGGAAAAGCAAAACAAGCCGCAACGCAGTTGCTTCCAAGCATTGGAAAAATCACCGATCGCCCCGAAGAGCTTTTGCTCGACGGCGCGCCGCTGGCGGGCAAGGCTTTCGAGCATTTTAGAGGATGATGTGGAGCGAAAGGGGATCGAACCCTCGACCTCCACGTTGCGAACGTGGCGCTCTACCAATTGAGCTACCGCCCCGAATAGGGAAGCGTGAATATAATCAGCCTCTTTTTTTACAGCAAGTTTTAGATTGATCTTTTATCCGTCTGCCCTCATCTTCCGCCTCCCCTCAAATTTTGAGGCCCCGGTGTTTAGTTGCAGGATGAATGATCGGTATTTGGGTTCCTGCAACGAAACATGGGGTTATATTATGAAATTCACCGATTTGGGGCTCTGCTCCGAACTTCTTGAAGGAATCACTAAACTGGGCTTTGAAACGCCGACGCCGGTTCAGGCGGAAGTGATCCCTGTCTTACTTGAAAGCGACCGCGATGTCGTGGCGCTGGCTCAGACCGGAACGGGTAAAACCGCCGCCTTTGGTCTGCCGATCCTCGAACTGCTGGAGCTGGACTATGCCGTCCCGCAGGCGCTGATTCTGTGTCCGACCCGCGAGCTGTGTATGCAGATCGCCCGCGATATGGAGAGTTATTCCACCTGTTTGCCGGGCGTCAAAGTGCTGGCCGTTTACGGCGGCTCCGACATCCGTCAGCAGTTGATGGCGTTGGAGCGCGGCGTGCAAGTGGTGGTCGCCACTCCCGGCCGGATGGTCGATCTGATCCGCCGCAAGCGCGTCGACTTTTCCAAGATCGCCCGCGTGGTTCTCGATGAGGCCGACGAAATGCTCAACATGGGCTTCGAAGAAGACCTGGAAGCGATCCTCTCGTCGGTTCCAAAAACCGCGCAGACGCTTCTCTTCTCCGCCACCATGCCCACGCAGGTTGCGAAGATCTCCAAAAACTACATGAAGACCCCTTTGGAAATCACATGTGGCACACGCAACTCCGGCTCCGAAACCGTGAGCCACGAATATTATGTGGCACACGCCAAAGACCGTTACCGCGCCCTGCGCCGCATCGTCGATATCTATCCCCGCATGTACGGCATTGTTTTCTGCCGCACCCGGATGGAAACCCAGCAGATTGCCGATCACCTCAGTGTGGACGGCTACAGCGCTGAACCGCTCCATGGCGATTTGTCCCAGCAGCAGCGCGACAGCGTCATGAAAAAATTCCGTGAACATCATCTGCAGATTCTCGTGGCAACGGACGTCGCCGCGCGCGGATTGGACGTTAACGAGCTGACCCACGTGATCAACTACAACATGCCCGACGATCTCAGCGCCTACACCCACCGCAGCGGCCGCACCGGCCGCGCCGGTAAAGAGGGGATCTCCGTTTCGATCATCCACATGCGCGAGCATTTCAAAATCAGCCGGCTCGAAAAAGCGATCGGCAAAAAGTTCGTTAAGCGGGCCGTCCCGACCGGCGACGACATCAGTCGTGTCCGCCTGATGAATCTGGCCGAACGCGTGCGTGACTACAAAGGCGGCGCCGGTCTGATCGATAATCACATTGGAGAAATGACCGCCATGCTGGACGGTCTGTCCAAAGAGGAGCTCATCAAACGCTTCGCCTCCATCGAACTGCACCGCATGCTCCTGTTCTATCGCGATGCCCCCGACATCAACGAAGATGCCCCGCAGCGTCAAACCGATTCACGCGAACCCAACCGTTATGCCGACGGTGCGCGTCCGTCCGCCCGTGACAAGCGCGACGCCCACGAGCCGCGCAAAATGACCGCCGGCATGGTCGAGCTCGTCATGAACGTCGGCAGCCTCAACGGCCTGACCCCGAAAAAACTGATGGCCCTCGTCAACGTCGCAGACCGCGACAGCAGCATCGACATCGGTCGCATCAACATCGTTAAAATGCAGTCCTACTTCGAAGTTTCGCGTGCCGAGTCGCAGAGCTTGGTCGACAGCTTTGCAAAAAGCCACGTCGATTGGGACGGACGTCAGGTGAGCGTGGGATTGGCCGGGAATTCCCGCCCGCGTCCCGAGCGTCCTCCGCACCGCAGTGGCCCGCCAGCAACTGGCGGCTATCAGGATCGGCCGTACGACAAGCCCCGCAACGCAAGCCGCGGGCAGGGCGGCCCCAAAAAACGCCGCTAACAGCGCGGCTGCGTTCAGCATCCCGGCACGCAGGGTTCGGGGTGCATATATCACGATGTGATATATGCACTTTTCGGACCCTGAATGAGCCTTGATCGAAAAGGAACGCGGTTCTAAGCTCCACCCTCTTTAAAGGGAGATGGATATGCTCGATTTCTGGATACCGATGTTTCTGGTTTTTGTGACCGCCACCGTCGCGGCGATTGCCGCGCGGCGCAAGCGCGACCGCTGCCTCAAGTTTTTGAATCTGGAGCAGGTGATGATTCTGCTCAACAGCAACAAGTGGCTGTGGGGGCGCCTCGCCGTCTATCCGCGCACGATGGAGCTGGCCTACGAAAAGACCGAGCCGGACGGCAAAGCCAGCTACGTGCTCTATCAGTCCGAGATCGACGAGATCAAAAAAATCATTCAGCCGACCCCGGACGAAGGAACGCCCGAATACACCGTCTGGAAAAAAGAGCTGGAGCGCATCGCCGACCCGTCGCTGGCCCGCCGCTCAAAGCGCTACCTCTGGAACGCGTTCAACACCTTGCGCGACGCCATCTCTCAGGCGCTGAGTCTTTTGATGGGAACGCTCAAAAGCAAAACCGCCATGGGGAAAATCGCATCGGCCGATAAACACGCCGGAGAGATCGGCAACACACTCATCAGCTCCGTTCCGAATGCCTATGAACCCGTGCTCGAAAAATATCTCGGCAAAACCGTCGTCGTTGAAATGCTCGAAGGCAACGAGGTGCTGGAATTCAGCGGGCTGCTTCAGGAATATTCCGGAGCCTATTTACTTTTGCGCAACGTCGCCCTAAAACCCGAAGTAAACATCGGGCGCCCGCTCCCCGGCCGCTTCGACGTCGTCTTTCCCCGCCGCCGCGCTCTCGTCCGCCATTGCACGGGCTGAGCGGACTGTTCAGAAAGGTTCCCTGTTCGGGGAAAATTTGATACCGTTTCTTTGTCGCTGAAGGGGTCAGCGCGCGGAGGATTTTCGATGGAACCTTTCGAAATCAATCTGGACGGGGACCGACGGGAAATGGTGCGCCTGCTGGAAGGGTACTACGGCATCCGCGATGAGCGGGTGCTCCGGGCCATGGGAAAAATCCCGCGCCACCTGTTCATTCCCGAGGCCTTCCGCGCCGGCTCCGATCCGTACGGCGACCATCCCTGTCCCATCGGATACGGACAGACCGTTTCGCAACCTTACATTGTCGCCTACATGACCGAAAAAATCGCGCCGCAGCCCGGCGAAACAGTTTTAGAGATCGGAACCGGCTCGGGCTATCAAACCGCCGTGCTGTCTGAACTCGGCGCCGAGGTGTACTCCATCGAAGTCGTTCCCGAACTGGCGGAGCATGCGCAAACAATCCTTGCGGAGCAGGGGTATGACCGGGTGCGCATTCGTTGCGATGACGGCCACGCCGGCTGGCCCGAGGCCGCACCGTTCGACCACATCATCGGAACCTGCGCGCCGGAGGAGGTTCCGGAAGAGCTGGTTGAGCAGCTCGCGGACGGCGGACGCATGATCCTGCCGGTCGGCGAATGGATTCAGCGGCTCGTCATTCTGCGCCGCCGCGGCGATACACTTGATCAGCAGGACGACCTTTCCGTCCGCTTCGTCCCCATGATCTGACCCGCCTCGTGATTTTTCCAAACCTTGGAAGCCGGATGATCCGGCCAGCTTTTTATTTTCCAAACATTGGAAAAAATGGCGGAAAAAGTTCCAACCATTGGAAAAAGTTGAACCACGGAATTGCCACTCACTTTGTTCGTTGCTGTTCTGCGAACAGCCTCGCTTCGCATCACCGAAAACACGGAAGTTTCCAGGGCTTGGAAAATGTAGACGCCTTCGCGGGCGTTATAGCCCGTGCCTCGTCGCGTTCAATCCGGCAAAGAAAAACGCGGTGAGGGCACCGCGTCTGCGTTGAAGAACTTAGCGGCTTCGCGCCTTTGCGAGAGAAAACTCTTCAAGGTCGGATTTGGCCGGTGCCTTCGATGATGTATTTGTAGGTGGTGAGTTCTTCGAGACCCATGGGGCCGCGGGCGTGCAGTTTGTCGGTGCTGATGCCGATTTCCGCGCCCATGCCGAATTCCGCGCCGTCGGTGAACCGCGTTGAGGCGTTGACATAAACGCATGAGGAATCGACCTGTGCAAGGAAGGCTTTTTCGCTTTCGGCGTCGGCGGTGACGATGGCGTCGGAGTGCTTCGAGCCATAGGTGTTGATGTGCTCGATGGCGGCATCGACGCTGCCGACGATTCGAACGGCGAGAATGAGATCGAGATACTCTTCGGTCCAGTCGGCTTCGGTGGCGGCAATGATATCGCTGTCCATTTGTTGAACGGTTTTGTCGCCGCGCAGTTCCACGCCGAGTTCTTTAAAGCGGGCAATCATTTTGGGCAGGAAGGCGTCGGCGATGTCTTTATGGACGAGCAGGGTTTCCATGGCGTTGCAGACGCCGGGGCGCTGGCACTTGGCGTTTTCACAAATGGCGAGTGCCATGTCGACGTCGGCGGTGGCGTCGACGAAGGTGTGGCAGACCCCTTTATAATGTTTGATGACGGGAACCCAGGCCATTTCGGTGACGGCTTTGATGAGGCTTTCGCCGCCGCGGGGCATGATGAGGTCGATTTTGCCGACCATCTGCGCGAGTTCGCGCACGGCGTCGCGGTCGGTGGTTTGCACCAGCTGAATGGCGTCTTCGGGCATTCCTTTTTTCAGGCCGCCTTCGCGCAGCGCTTTGGCGATGGCCTGATTGGAGTGCACAGCCTCTTTGCCGCCGCGCAGAATGACGGCATTGGAGGTTTTGAAGCAGAGCGAGGCGGCGTCGGCGGTCACATTGGGCCGCGACTCAAAAATGATGGCGATGACGCCGATGGGTACGCGCACTTTTTTGATCTGCAATCCGTTGGGGCGGTTCCAGCAGCTCAGCTCGGCTCCGACGGGGTCCTCGAGCACGGCGACATCGAGCAATCCTTTGACCATCCCGTCGATCCGCGCGTCGGTCAGTTTCAGCCGGTCGAGCATCGCGGCGGAGAGACCCTCCTCTTCGCCGGCGGCGAGGTCTTTGGCGTTGGCTTCCTGAATGGCTTCCTTCTGCGCGATCAACTCGTCAGCCATCGCTTCGAGAATGGAATTTTTCTTTTTGGTCGAAAGTTTCGCCAGTTCGCGCGAGGCGGCAACGGCGTTGTCGCCCATTTCGATCATCTGATCATGTAAATTCATCTCAACTCCTTTTGAACCACTAATTGACACTAATCGGCACTAATGGCGGAGATTTTGATTAGTGGGAATCAATGAAGATTAGTGGTTTTATTCCATTATCTGGAGACAATTAACGTTCCGGTGTCTTTACCGGCGAGGATATTCTGAATGATGCCGTCGGTTTGGCCGTCGGCGATGACTACGGGAATGTTGGCGGCGGCGGCTTTGCCGGCGGACAGGAGCTTGGATTTCATGCCTCCGGTCGAGAGATGGCCGTTTTTTCCTTTGTCGAGCGCGAGGATATCGTCGGAAACCTGTTCGACAAAGGGCACACGCTTTTCGTTCTCATCGTGCAGTCCGTCGGTGGTGGTCAGCAAAATCAGCGCATCGGCCTCAATCAGAATGGAAACCAGCGAGGCGAGCAGGTCGTTGTCGCCGAAGGTGATTTCTTCGGTGGCGACGGTGTCGTTCTCGTTGATGACGGGGACGATGCGGTGCTCGATCAGATTCACCAGCGTATTTTTCGCGTTGGTGCGGCGCTCATCGACTTTGAGCAGATCGTCGGTCAGCAAGATCTGGCCGACCTGAATGTGCTTTTGCCCGAAGAGGTGGCTATAGAGGCTCATCAGGCGGGTTTGCCCGACGGCGGCGGCCATTTGCAGGTCGGGCAGGGCGGTGGGCCGGGTTTCCATGCTGAGCGCTTCGATTCCTGCGGCGATGGCACCGGAAGAGACCAGTACCATTTCGCGGCCTTCTTCGTGGGCGGCAACCATTCCGGCGACGAGCCTGTGAATGCGGTCATGGTCGGGCTTGCCGGTTTCGTCCACCAGCACGCGGCTGCCGACTTTGACGACGATCCGTTTGGCCTCTTTCAGTCTGTTTCGTGTCTCTTTCATAATAGGAGGCGCATTATTGCCATGTCAGGCCATAAAAGACAAACCGGTTATTAGACATTGGTAATATGTTGTTTGTAGCTCGTTTAGCCCTCTTAAAGAAGGTCGGGGAAAAATAATATTGAAAATCTCGGCGAGCGGGCCTAGAAAAAGTGAAATTAATAAGCGTTTTAAAATTAGGGGTTCTATGAGAGTGGCAAAATGGATTTTAGTCGTCGGGGTAATTGTTGTCGGCGCGGCGGTACAGGCTGAGACGATTTATTCCACATCGGCTGGCGATGGGTATTATCATAACGAACTCGGAACCGCCGGCGATTATTTTGATAGCTCAGGAACAACGATTTCAAGCTACTATTACTATGATCCGTATACCGGCAGCTCCTCCGTGCAGCAGAACACCGGATACATCCAGTTTTCTCTGGCAGCATTTACCACGGAATCAACCATTAGTTCCGCCACGTTGAATTTGTATTTGAGCGCAATATCCATTGCTGGCGACAGTCTGACCGCGGGCGCTATTAATTTTTTGTCCAATTCCAGCGCTGCGGACGGAAATGCGTCGCAAAAGCTGAACGGCAATGTGCAGGTGGTTCAAATGAAAGACCAGACGATCGGCTGGCTGAATCTGGATGTGACCAGCCTAGTTCAGAGCAGTATTAGCAACGGTTATTCTTACGCCTGTTTTAGTTTTAATTATGATACGGCCGGTTACTTTGATAACAACAGCTTCAGTATCAACAGCGCGGACGCCGCATCAAATAATCCGTATTTGAATGTCGCGGCAGTTCCCGAGCCTGCGACTGTTCTGCTCTTCGGTCTGGGTGGCTTCGGCGCGTGGCTTCTGCGCCGCAACTCGCAAAAAGTGAAGGAAGCGGGGATGGACGAAGTCTAGGCCCGCTGTTTCCACTGCTTGGGAAATCCCGCCTTTTATCCGGCGGGTTTTTTTTATCCGCGGTCCGGTAATAAATAACATTTCGTGCTTTTAAGGTTCGCGCTACATTCCGCAGATGAGAATAACCAGCGGTATTTTAAAGGGGCGGACGTTCAAGGTTCCGAAGGATGGGGTGCGCCCGACAACGGAGCGGACGCGCGAAGCGGTCTTTTCTTCGTTAATGGCGCACGTGCCGGGCGCGCGGGTGCTCGATCTGTTCGCGGGCGCGGGCAGTCTGGGACTGGAGGCGTGGAGCCGCGGGGCCGCGAGCGTGGCCGCCGTCGAAAAAGTTTCCAACCATTGGAAAATTTTAGAGAAAAACTTCCAATCCCTGGAACCGACTGCGTCGGATTTCAGCGCTTCGCGGCGCAAGAGCGACCCTTCTTTCCAAGGTTCGGAAAAACAAGAGGGTGCAGGCTCAGCCTGCCTGGGCGATTGGGAGGTCGTAAAGGCGGACGTTTATGACTACCTCAAGCGGCCGGTCGGGCCGTTCGATCTGATTTTCGCCGATCCGCCGTACGATGAGGTCGATCTGCCAAAGCTGCTGGAGGCGCTCGGCGATGCGCTGGCTCCGGAGGGGCTTTTGGTGTTTGAAATGCATAAGCGGGACTCCTACACTCTGCCTTCGGAGTGGAAGCTTCTTAAGGAGAAGCAGTACGGCTCAACTAAGGTGATTTTTCTGGAGCAGGTAAAATGAATAAAAAAGCGATTTACGCCGGTACGTTTGACCCGATGACGCTGGGACACCTTGATGTGGTGGAGCGTGCAGCCAAGATTTTCCCGGAGCTGATTGTGGCGGTGACCGCTGTGACAGGGAAAACTCCGTTGTTTACTCAGGAGGCGCGCGTTGAGTTGGTTAAGGAGGCGATCCAGGGTTTGTCGAATGTGACGGTGACGCTGTTCGACGGGTTGCTGGTGGAATACGCCCGGTCGCAGGGCGCCAGCGTATTGATCCGCGGGCTGCGGGCCTTTTCCGACTTCGAGTACGAATTTCAGATGGCGCTGACCAATCGCCGGCTGGCGCCCGATATTGAAACACTTTTTTTGATGCCGAAGCAGGATTACAGCTTCCTGAGCTCGACCAACGTCAAACAGGTCGCCTCGCTCGGTGGCAATGTGTCCGAGTTTGTGCCGCCCGCTGTCGCAGAGGCTCTTTCATTAAAGTTTAAAAAATGATCCTAAACCCCGGGTTCCCGTCATGATCATCAAACTCGATAAAATTCCCGAGCAGGGGCTTCACCTCACCGCCGAGGAGCCGGGCGATATTCTTGGACTCGAAGACGATCCGGCGTTCAGCACAGCGGGGCCGGTCCGCGCTTCGCTCTACGCGCAGGTGGTTGACGAGATGCTGATTGTCCGCGGAACGGTTTCGGCGGAGATCCGCGCCGAGTGCGCAAGATGCACCCAAATGTTCTCGACAACCGTGGTCGATTCCGGTTTTCTCCGCGATTACTCCGACATCCAAGAGGTGGAGGAAGTGGATATGACAGAGAGTCTTCGGGAGGCCATCATCTTGGAGTTGCCGCGTTTTCCTCTTTGCGATGAAGGTTGCAAGGGGCTTTGTTTCCAGTGCGGCAAAGATTTGAATGATGGGCCGTGCGGGTGCTCGAACGGGGATAAGCGGGGTGCCTGGGAGGCCCTCGATAATTTGAAATTGTAATGGAAAATCGGGCGAAGGGTGGGTAGCATGCCCGCTCTGTTTAAGTCCGAAGAGGAGAAGAGAAATGGCTGTTCCAAAAAGAAAAACATCGAAAAGCAAAACGGCGAGCCGCAAAGCTCAGAACATGAAGCGTAAGATCACGCTGGCTGGTTTGGATGGCGAGAGCGGTGCTCCATGCCTGCCGCATCGCGTCTGCCCGACCACGGGTAAATATAACGGCCGCCAGGTACTTACTATTTCGGACGACTAGCATCATGCGTATCGCAATTGATGCCATGGGTGGTGATTTCGCTCCCCTGGAGATCGTGAAGGGGGCCGTGGAAGCGGCCCGCGGTGTTTCTGGGATTGAAAAGCTTTTTCTGGTTGGCGATGAAACCGCTGTCCGGGCCGAGCTGGCGAAGTATGGCGAGGTGCCGGAGTGCATCGAAGTCCGCCATGCCTCAGAAGTTATCGGAATGGATGAATCCCCCGCGCTGGCTCTTCGCCGCAAGAGGGACTCGTCCATCATGCAGGCGGTCAACCTCGTCAAAGAAGGCGAAGCGGACGCCATTTTCTCTGCCGGAAGCACGGGTGCTGCTGTTGCAGCTTGTACTCTTCGCTTGCGCACTCTGGAGAATGTGGATCGCCCGGCCATTGCCACGGTGCTCCCCTCGCTTAAACACCCCTTTGTTCTACTCGACGCCGGCGCCACCACCGACTGCACTGCCGCGATGCTCGTGGAATTCGCCGCGATGGGCGATATCTACGCCAAGAAGATCCTCAACATTGCAAAGCCGACCGTCGGGTTGCTCAGCATCGGCGAGGAAGATACCAAGGGTAGTAAAAACACGAAAGAGGCGTTCCAGCTCCTGGAAAAATCGCATCTTAATTTTATCGGCAACGTTGAAAGCCATGATTTGTTTGCAGGCAATGTCGATGTGGCGGTTTGCGACGGGTTCATCGGAAACGTGGTTCTGAAAACCAGCGAAAGCGTATCCCACGCGATGGGCCAGTGGCTCAAGGAAGCCTTTTCCAGCTCGCCGATCCGCAAGATCGGGGCCGGCATCTTGAAAGCTGCCGGCGCGTTTAAGGAAATCAAGGACCGGGTCGACCCCGAGGCTTACGGCGGCGCCCCGCTGCTCGGCGTCAAAGGTGTTTGCATCATTGGGCATGGCTCTTCTTCATCTTACGCGGTTTATAACGCCATTTGCGTGGCCTCTAAGGCCATTGAGCAGAAGCTTAATCAGTTGATCGAAAATGAGATCAACGAAATTTTTTCTAGCGAAGAACAAGGTGAGTAACTCAACGAACAGTTTGCGGACGGTCTCTGTTATTGGAACAGGGGCCTACCTGCCTGAGAGAGTCGTCACCAACGACGATCTCGCCAAGGTGGTCGACACGAGCGACGAGTGGATCTACTCCCGAACCGGCATGCGCGAGCGCCGGATTGCCCGTGAGGATCAGGCCACATCAGATCTCGCCACGAAAGCGGCCATGACCGCACTGGCCGATGCAGGGATTTCCGCCGACGAAGTCGATCTGCTGATCGTCGCCACGCTTTCTCCCGACATGCCATTTCCCAGCACCGCCTGTTTTGTTCAGGATCAAATCGGTGCGAAAAATGCGTATTGCTACGATCTCGGCGCGGCCTGCTCCGGATCGCTCTACGCGCTGGAAACCGCCAAAAACCAGATTGCCTGCGGTGCGGTTGAAACCGCATTGATCATCGGCGCGGAAAAAATGAGCTCGGTGATCGACTGGACCGATCGCAACACCTGCGTACTGTTCGGCGACGGTGCGGGCGCGATGGTTTTGCGCGCGACCGGCGCGAAGCGCGGCGTCATGAAAGGAGCCTTTGGTTCCGACGGATCGCTCGCCAACCTGCTCTGGACCCCCGGCGGCGGCTCTCGCAACCCCTTGACGGCTGAAAATATCGACCAGAAGAGCCAGTACTTGAAGATGGAAGGTCGTGATGTCTATAAACACGCTGTGAAGCAGATGACCCAATCCACGCTAGACGCGCTGGAGAAGAATGGTCTGACCGCAGATGACATCAAATTATTTGTGGCTCATCAGGCTAACGCCCGCATCATCGATGCCATTGCTGCGCGCCTCGATGTGCAGGATCGTATGTTTAAGAATGTTGAAAAATACGCCAACACCTCGGCTGCGGCATTATTGATCGCGGTCGACGAAGTTGCTAAATCCGGAAATATAATTCCCGGAGACCTGCTGTTGCTGGTCGCTTTTGGCGGCGGGTTTACCTGGGGTGCTAATATTGTGGAGTGGACCAAATCATGAAAAAAGCCATCCTTTTTCCCGGACAGGGATCTCAGTTCGTCGGCATGGGGCGCGATCTCTACGATGCCATCCCCGAGTGCAAAGCTCTTTTTGAAAAAGCCAATGAAGTGCTCGGCTACGATATCGCAGCGATTTGCTTCGACGGCCCCGAAGACGAACTGAAAAAATCGCACAACACGCAGCCCGCGATCTTCACGGTCAGTGCCGCCGCACTCGAAGCGCTGAAACTCAAAAAACCGATGGCGTTTGATTACGCCGCTGGCCATAGCCTCGGCGAGTGGGGTGCGCTCTACGCTGCGGGCGTCATCTCCTTTGAAGATACCCTTCGCGTTCTCAAAGCTCGTGGCGAATTTATCCAGGCCGCCTGCGATGCCAATCCCGGCGGCATGCTCGCGGTGATCGGGCTCGATGGCGAACCGCTCGAAAAAATCGCCGCCGAAACCGGCGTTACAGTCGCCAATATCAACTCGCCCGGGCAGACCGTTCTTTCAGGAACCGCCGACGCCATCGAGAAAGCCGCCGTGGCCTGTAAAGCTGCCGGTGCCAAACGTGCACTTCCGCTTTCGGTCGCCGGAGCCTTCCATTCGCCGCTTATGCAACC
>JAEIOF010000058.1 GCA_016342445.1 Verrucomicrobiota bacterium
AACAATTTGGCCTGGTGCTATGCCACGGGGACGGGTGTGATGGATAAGAAAAAGGCGCTGTTCCACGCCCGCGAGGCGCTTTTGTCCTCTCCGGGTACCCCGTCGGTCTGGAACACGCTGGCCGAGGCCTACTATGTGGCCGGAGAATATGACCGGGCTCTCCGTGCGTCAGAGCATGCGATGGATCTGTTGATTCAAACCGACCAGAATCAGACGGGTATGGAATCGTTTCAGCTCCAGCACCAGAAGATTCAGCGGGCGCAACAGGCCTTCAAGCGGTTCGAGGGGTTAGACGACGAAGAGTGATCAGTCCCAGATACTGGTTTTGATGCTCGGCATGAAATCGTCGGAAAATGGGTCTTTCTGGTTGATCGGCGAGGCCTTTCGAACCCGCTTCAGCGGCGGCAGCGGAGCCGGCTTTATAACATCGAAGCCCGATGTCAGGCTCGTGGGAGCCATCGGTGCATCAAATGTCGGCTGCCAATCCGGCGTTCGGGTTGACGGGGAGGAAGAGGGCTTGATGATCCCGGTGCTAGAGCGGGCGTTGGGTGAAAACAGCGAACCGGTTCTGGACGGGAACGCCGGCTCTTTGGGCCGGGGCGAATCCAGTGGATTCAGTACGGTGCGTTGCGGTCTGGTCGCTGTTCCGGGGGTGATCGTATTCCGGAACGTTGTTTCATGTTGCTGAAGTTTTGGGGTTTCATAGGGCTGCCGGGACTCTTCCCGAAGCCGTTTGTTAAGCAGCGCTTCTTCCTCCGCCAGAGCCTTCTTTTGCAATTGAAGATTCTTTTGCCGCTCAACTTCCGTGTCCACCCAGCTGGGGTTTTTTTCGTCAGAAAGCGGATCGCTGTCCGGATCCAGCATGGCGGGGGTGAGCCAGTTTTCCCGCTTATCCGGAACGACGGTCGGCACACGCCGGATCACCATTCCCTGCGGTGCGGGGGTCATCTGGGCATTCAGTCGTTTTTCCAGCAGTTCCAGCTCCCGGTCGAGAGCTTTTTCCTCGTCGGTCGGGAGGGTCGGAACCTGCAGGTTCCGATTGTCGATCAGAGCGGACTCCGAATAAACCCGGCGCTTTGTCTTCTCTTTTTGTGCCGCCAGCGCCGCATCCAGATCCTCTGCGACGACAGAAAAAGCTGTGCCGAGTAAAATCGCGGAAAGGGTGAATCGGCTGGAAATCAGGTAGTTCATAAGCGACAAATTGTACGCCTCTTCCCCCAAACCGTCAACGTCGCTGAGATGCGCCGGTTGCCATTCGTTCGGCAGATTGCTACCGTTCACCCATGTCAAACCGTCTCCAAATCATCATTTGGATCCTCTGGGTCGCCGCCCTGAGTGCGTCCGCCGAAATGTGCGGATTTCGCCTCGATCAAGATCGCCTGTGGCTTGCGGCCGAAAACGAACCGCTCTCCCGGGTGCTCGAGTGTTTTGCCGAGGCCGGGGTTCGGGTGGAAATCGACCCGGCTGTGCGGAAAACCGTTACCGGCACCTGGCGGAACCGGGATGTTGAAACGGTGCTCGGCACCATCCTTTCGCCGAACAACTACCGGCTCGACTGGCAGCGCGAACCCGGCCCGCTCGGCCCAATGACCCGGCTCACGGGGATTCGCGTATTCCGCGAAGGTCACGCCGGTGCCGCACGGCCCTTGTGGAAAACCCGCCGGATTGAAACCTCGCTGGACGGCTCTCTGCGGTTTATGGCCCGCGAAATCCTCATCGGCTTCGGCCCTGGCGCATCGATCGACGACCTGCGCGCGCTACTCGCCCGTCTGGGCGGAACCATCATCGCCGCCAACCCCGAACTCGGTATTTATCGCATCCTTCTGCCCGAAGGTGCCAACGTCCTCGCGCTGCTCGCTGAACTCCAGCGCGATCCGCACATTGCGCGCGCCGAGCCCAACTATATCTACGATCTCCCCGGTCTGCTTCCCGGCGAACAAACCGCCGCCTCGGATTCCGTTTTGTGGAGCGCTCCGGAAGGCGACAGCCCGATCGCCGTTGCCGTACTCGACTCCGGCCTCGTTCCGTCCGACAACCTCAACCGCGCCGTTCTCAGCGCCTTCGATGCCACCAACCCCGGAGTTCCGCTCACCGCCGACGCCGTCGGCCACGGCACCCTCATGGCGCAACTCGCCGCCGGACTGCTCGATCCGTACGGAAGCCCCATCGGCGAAGGAGTCCCGGTGGTCGCCATTAAAGCCTTTGCCGACGACGGCGCCGCAGATGGCTTCACTCTTATGAATGCCATCACCTACGCCGTGCAAAACAGCGACGGCCCCATCAGCCTCAGCTGGGGCAGCGAAACGCCCAGCGCCTTTGTTGAAGCCGCCATGACCTATGCCGTGAATCAGGGACGGCTCATCTTTGCCGCCGTCGGCAACGAAAACACCGGCAAGCCCATATATCCCGCCGCCTACCCCGGCGTTATCGGCGTTGCCGCCTCGAAAAATGGAGGATATACGGAATACTCCAATCGCGGAGAGTTTGTCGACCTCGTCGTTCCCGGCGCCGCGGGCGGCTCGCAAGGCACCTCGATTTCCACAGCAACCCTCGCGCACATCGCCGCGAAATATCAGCGGATTCACCCGGAGGCCTCCTCCGGCGATATCGTCAACGCCCTGAGAAAAGCCGCCGGCCCGACCGGCTTCCTCACCGAAGACGCCGTCAAGCGCCTGCTCATTCGCTAGGGTTCCAGGGGTTGGACGCCATTGCATGGAGGCAACCTGTTTTTTCCAATGCTTGGAACCATCGGGCGGAAAAGCGGCCGCCTCGCTTCTTTTGGAGGTGCCAAAAGTACTTTCGGGACACCTCACCTCCAACCCTTGGAAAAAACCACAGAAAAAGTTCCAAGCATTGGAAAAGAAACACCCCGGAGTTCCAACCATTGGAAACTACGGGGTGTTCAAGGCTCAAGCCTTCTTCTTACCGGCGAGGGAGGTCGTCCGGACCTTTGGTGGGGAGGAACGATTCGCCCATCAGAAATTCGTCGGCGCAGCGCGCGGCTTCGCGTCCTTCGGAGATCGCCCAGACAACTAGTGACTGTCCGCGGCGGCAGTCGCCCGCCGCAAAGACGTTTCTGACTGAGGTCTGATAGTTGGCTGCGGTCTGAATGTTGCCGCGCTCGTCGAGCTCGACGCCAAGGCCGGCAATGACGTTGTCGCGTTCCGGGCCGGTAAACCCGAGGGCCAGCAGAACGAGGTCGGCCTTCCACTCTTTTTCCGATCCGGGAATTTCTTCCATGTTGGAGTTGCCGGTCTGGCGCTCGCGGGTGAATTCGACGTTGACGGTGGTGATGCCGACGACGTGCCCGTTTTCGCCGCGGAACGATTTGGTGAGCACGCTGTAGCGGCGGGGATCTTCAGCCGCTTCGCGGTGCGACGAGCTGGTGCGCAGTTTCATCGGCCAGTAGGGCCACGGCTGGTGGGCCGGGCGGTAGAGCGGCGGCTGCGGGAAGAGCTCGAAGTTGACGACGCTCTTGGCGCCGTGGCGGATGGAGGTGCCGACGCAGTCGGAGCCCGTGTCGCCGCCCCCGATGACGATGACATTTTTGCCTTTGGCCGAGATTTTCGCGGCCGCGTTGTCGCCGCCCGTTTTTTTGTTCTGGCCGGAGAGGAAGTCCATCGCGAAGTGGATGCCTTCGAGATCTCTTCCAAGGATTGGAAGATCGCGCCCGACGGTTGAGCCGCAGCACAGGACGACGGCGTCGAACGTTTTGAGCTCGGTCACGGGCAGTGTCGAACCGATCGCGGCGTTGGTTTTGAAGGTGATGCCTTCGGCTTCGAGCACCTCAATGCGCCGGTCGATGATCCGTTTTTCGAGTTTGAAATCGGGGATGCCGTAGCGGAGCAGTCCGCCGACTTTGTCGGCACGCTCAAAGACGGTGACGGTGTGGCCGGCGCGGTTGAGCTGGTCGGCGGCCGCGAGCCCGGACGGGCCGGAGCCGACGACGGCGACGGTTTTACCGGTGCGATTTTCCGGCGGCTCCGGAACGACCCAGCCTTCTTTGAAGGCGTGTTCGACAATGCTTTTTTCGATCAGCTCAATGGTGACCGCCGGTTCGTTGATGCCGAGCACGCAGGCTTCTTCGCACGGAGCGGGGCAGAGGCGGCCGGTGAATTCGGGGAAGTTATTGGTGGAGGAGAGCATTTCCCAGGCATGTTTCCAGCGCCCTTTATAGGTGAGGTCGTTGAATTCGGGGATGATGTTGCCGAGCGGGCAGCCGATGTGGCAGAACGGCACGCCGCAGTTCATGCATCGCGCCGCCTGGCGTTGCAGTTTGTATTCGGGAAACGGTTCATAAACCTCTTCGTAGTCCTGAATGCGTTCGTAGACCGGACGCTCCGCCGCGTTCTGCCGTTTGTATTCTTTGAATCCTGTTGGTTTTCCCATAACGAGTCTCCTGAAAATTATTCTCCTGCGAACTGCTCGCTGGCGAGCAGGGCGAGCGCGCGTTTGTAGTCCACGGGCATTACTTTGATGAATTTCGGCAGCGTTTCCTCCCACTGCTCCAGCACGCGTTTGGCTACGGCACTTCCGGTATATTCCAGATGGCGCGTGATGATACCGCGCAGGAACTTAATATCCTCTTTGGTGAGCGGATCAAAGTCGACCATGTCGGGGTTGCAGCGGTTTTCAATAAAGTCGCCCGCTTCGTCGAGGACGTAGGCGATGCCGCCGGACATCCCGGCCGCGAAGTTGCGGCCCGTCGATCCGAGGATGACGGTTTTGCCGCCGGTCATATATTCGCAGCCGTGGTCGCCGATGCCTTCAACAACGGTTTGAGCGCCGCTGTTGCGCACGCAGAAACGTTCGCCCGCGAGTCCGTTGATATAGGCCTCGCCTTTCACCGCACCGTAGAGCGCCACGTTGCCGATCAGAATGTTTTCTTCTGCCTTAAAGGTGGAGACTTTCGGCGGGTAGACGATCAGCTTCGCGCCGGAGAGGCCCTTGCCGAAGTAGTCGTTGGCGTCGCCCTCGATCCGCAGGGTGATGCCCTTGGCCGCAAAGGCTCCGAAGCTCTGCCCGGCCGAGCCGGTGCAGTTGATTTTGATCAGATCCTCGGGCAGTCCGTCTTCGCCGTGGCGTTTCGAAATTTCGTGGCTGAGCATGGCGCCGATGGTGCGATTGGTGTTTTCAATTTTCACATCGATTTCCACCGGTTCGGAACGGCGCAGCGCCGCCTGCGAGCGGGCGATCAGGTTGTGGTCGAGCGCCGCGCCCAGGCCGTGATCTTGCGAGTCGATACAGCGCGTGCCCGCTGACGGGGTTAGATGCGTCGTCGACAGGATTTTCGACAAGTCGAGTCCTTTGGTTTTCCAGTGGTTAATCGCTTCTTTGGTTTCGAGCTGTTCAACATGACCGACCATGTCGTCGAGGGTGCGGAAGCCCATTTCGGCCATAATTTCGCGCAACTCTTCGGCGATGAAGCGGAAGTAGTTCACAATGTACTCCGGCTTGCCGCAGAATTTTCTGCGCAGTTCGGGATCCTGTGTGGCCACGCCGACCGGACAGGTGTTGAGATGGCAGACACGCATCATGATGCACCCCATGGTGATGATCGGGCCGGTGGCAAAACCAAACTCCTCGGCGCCGAGCAGGGCGGCAACGGCGACGTCGCGGCCGGTGAGCAGTTTGCCGTCGCATTCGACCCGGATGCGGGTTCGCAGGTTGTTGAGCACTAGCGTCTGCTGAGCTTCGGCCAGGCCGAGTTCCCACGGGAGACCCGCGTGTTTGATCGACGATTGCGGCGAGGCGCCGGTTCCGCCGTCGTAGCCGCTGATCAGCACGACGTCGGCTTTGCCTTTGGACACGCCGGCGGCGATGGTGCCGACCCCGACTTCGGAGACGAGCTTGACGTTGATGCGCGCGGACGGGTTCGCGTTCTTTAGATCGTGAATCAGCTGCGCGAGGTCTTCGATCGAATAGATATCGTGATGCGGCGGCGGCGAAATGAGCGTCACGTACGGCATGGAGTGGCGGGTGCGCGCAATCCACGGCTTCACCTTGTGGCCGGGAAGCTGTCCGCCTTCGCCGGGCTTGGCGCCCTGCGCCATCTTGATCTGAATTTCGTCGGCGTTTGTCAGGTAGTTACTGGTGACGCCGAAGCGGCCGGAGGCAACCTGTTTGATCGCGCTGCGGCGCAGATCGCCGTTGATATCGACATCAAAACGTTCGGGATCTTCGCCCCCTTCGCCGCAGTTGCTTTTGCCGCCGATCCGGTTCATGGCAATCGCAAGCGTTTCGTGCGCCTCTTGGCTGATGGAGCCGTAGGACATGGCGCCGGTTTTGAAACGCGTCACGATTTTATTCCAGCTTTCCACTTCCCGAAGCGGAACGGGCGGACGGTCTTTTTTAAATTGAAGCAGACTGCGCAGGGTGCAGAGGTTGCTGCTTTCCTTATTGATCATCCCCGCAAACTCGCGGTAACGCTCGACACTGTCGGTTCGCACGGCTTCCTGCAGCTTGGAAATGGCCAGCGGGTTGAGAATGTGGTCTTCGCCGTTGCGCCGCCACTTGTAAGCGCCGCCCGGCTCGAGCGGAAGCGAGTGCGGAATGGTGCGCTTGGGCCAGGCCTTGGCGTGACGAGCCGCCGCCTCCGTTGCGATTCCCTCGAGATCAATACCCTCGATGCGTGAGGCGGTTCCGGTGAAGTAGGTGTTGACCACCTTGCTGCTGAGGCCGAGCGCTTCAAAAATCTGAGCGCCGCGATAGCTGTGCAGGGTGGAGATGCCCATCTTCGACATCGTTTTGAGGAGACCTTTATTGACACCTTTGAGGAAATTCTTCGTGGCTTTTTCCAGGCTGATTTCTTTGAGAGTGCCGTCTTCAATCATCCCGTCGAGCGTTTCAAAAACGAGATAGGGGTTGACGGCGCCGACGCCGAACCCAAAGAGCAGGGCGAAGTGGTGTACTTCGCGCGGCTCGCCGCTTTCTACAATCAGCGCACACTGGTTGCGCTGCAGTTTGCGGATCAGGTGATGGTGCACCGCGCTGGTCGCCAGCAGTGCCGGGATCGGCGCTTTTTTCTGATCGGCGTTGCGGTCCGAAAGAATGAGCAGGGTGTGTCCGGCCTCGATGGCTTCGGACGCTTTGTTGCAAAGCTCGGCCAGCGCACGCTGGAGGCCTTTGCCGCCCGCTTCCACGCTGTAGAGAATCGGCAGGGTGACCGGCTTGAGGCCGTCCTGATTCAGCGCCTTGATTTTCGCCATGGCTTCGTTGGTCAAAATCGGCTGCTCCACTTTGAGTTGCTGGCAGTGTTTCGGCGTTTCCGCAAACAGGTCTTGTCCCGCGCCGATATTGGTCAGTAGCGAGGTGATGCACTCTTCGCGGATGGCGTCGAGCGGCGGATTGGTCACCTGCGCAAAGAGCTGTTTAAAGTAGTTGTAGAGCATCTGCGGTTTTTCGGAGAGCACGGCTAGCGGGGTATCCGTTCCCATCGAGCCGGTGGTTTCGATGCCGTTTTTCGCGATCGGGGCGAGAAGCTGGTTGAGGTCTTCCATCGTGTAGCCGAACAGCCGCTGGCGCTGCAGCCGTGTTTCGGGCTCCGGGGTTTCCGTGGCGGCTTCCGGGAGTGCCTGGAGGTCGACGAGGTTCTCGTCCAGCCAGTCGCCGTAAGGCTGACGGGTCGCGATCTCGTGTTTGATTTCTTCGTCCGGAATGATCCGTCCCTTTTCCATATCAACGAGGAACATGCGGCCCGGCTCAAGGCGGCCTTTGTATTCCACGTTTTCGGGATCGATATCCACAATGCCGGTTTCCGAGCCCATGATCACATAGCCGTCTTTGGTGACGGTGTAGCGCGAGGGGCGCAGGCCGTTGCGGTCGAGAATCGCGCCGAGGCAGGTGCCGTCGGTGAACGGAATCGAGGCGGGGCCGTCCCACGGCTCCATCAGGCAGGAGTGATATTCGTAGAACGCTTTTTTCTCCGCGCTCATGGTTTTGTGGTTCTGCCACGCTTCGGGAATCAGCATCATCATCACGTGCGGCAGCGAGCGGCCGGTGTGGTAGAGCAGCTCCACCGCCTGGTCGAGCGAGGCGGAATCGGACAGGCTGGGCTGAATGATCGGGAAGAGCCGTTCGATGTTTTCGCCGAACAGATCGGATTTAAACAACCCTTGTCTGGCGTTCATCCAGTTGAAGTTTCCGCGCAGCGTATTGATTTCGCCGTTGTGGCAGAGCACATGGAAGGGCTGGGCCAGCTTCCACGCCGGGAAGGTGTTGGTGCTGTAGCGCTGATGTACAATCGCCAGCGCGCTTTCAAACTCCGGATCCTGCAGGTCGGGGTAATAGGCGCTGATTTGCTCGGGAAGCAGAAGGCCCTTGTAGATAATGATTCGGCAGGTGAGCGTCGGAATGTAAAAATCGTCCTTGTCCGCCAGCTTGGACTCGAAAATCGCGTTTTCAGCCACCTTGCGAATGATGTAGAGCATGCGGTCGAAGTGGCGCTCGTCGTTGACGCCTTCGCCGCGGCCAATGAAAATCTGCCAGATGCGCGGCTCGGACTGTTTGGCGGTT
This sequence comes from Verrucomicrobiota bacterium, assembly GCA_016342445.1. GTDB lineage: Bacteria > Verrucomicrobiota > Kiritimatiellia > Kiritimatiellales > Tichowtungiaceae > Tichowtungia. The sequence continues at coordinate 8,515 of JAEIOF010000058.1, forward strand.
TTTCCGATCGTCTCGTTGCAGGTCGGCACTTCGCGCCAGCCCAGCAGGACCTGACCTTCCGCTTCAATCGATTTTTCCAGGACGAGCATGCACTCTTTGCGCTGTGCTTCGTCCTGTGGGAGAAACACCAGACCGGTGCCGTACTCTTTTGGAGCCGGAAGCTCGAACCCGAGTTTTGAACACTCGCGCTTGTAAAGGGCGTGCGGGATTTGAAGCAGGATGCCCGCGCCGTCGCCGGTCATCGGATCTGAGCCCGACGCGCCGCGATGGGTGAGGCGCACCAGAATCTCGATCCCGCTTTGGATAATGTCGTGCGACTTTTTCCCGTGCAGGTTGCAGATGAATCCGACGCCGCAGGCATCGTGCTCGTTGTCCGCGTGGTAAAGACCCTGCGGTTGCGGAAATCCTTTTGGATAGGCTTCGTTTAGATTCATAGGAGGCACCTTGTTCTTTTTCGACGAAAATTCAATGTACATAATACGGCATTCCCAGATTTCGTCAAACCTCAAAACCAAAAATGTATCCATGTGACGAAATGTTACACATTTGTATTAATCATTATTCAACTGGTTTGTTTGTAATGGGTTATGAAAGCAGCAAGTCGCGACTTTTGGCGGAAAATTTATGAAAACGGGTGGGTTGTCCTTATTTCAGTTGTTCATCCCGCCGTTTATGATGCTCCAAATAGTGGAAGCGGCATCCCTGCCGCGTTGCGGGGCAAGATGCCTCGTCCACTTTTTTCAAACCGTGAACGTTCGGCACTTTGCTTTTTGGCGGAACGTGACCTCCGGGCGCGTTCAGGGCGCGCCCGGAGGTCGCGCTCCACCTGTTCCCGTCAGGTTTTCCGAACCTTGGAAACATTTCTTCCAATGGTTGGAAAAATCGAACGGAAAAGTTCCAGGGGTTGGAAGGTAATCGGCTCGCCGGATCATCCGGCTTCCAACCCTTGGAGCCATTTTTTCCAACCCCTGGAACCCTCTTGTCGGCTAGAGCGCGGCGAGGCGGTCTTTGAGCTCGGAGTAGTGGAAAAGGTGGTTGAAGTCGACGAGGCTCGACAGGGCGCTCGATTCGATGCGCAGTCCGGTTTCTTCAAAAATCGACATGGGGTTGAGCCCGCCGATGATGATGGCGCCGACGCGTTGCGGGCCGACGGATACGCCGTAGAGGCTTTGGCCGGGGCTGCCGAGGCAGAGCAGACTGCCGAGGCCGATGGTTTCGAGCTGGTCGGAGATGCTGCGGACGGCATCGATGCTGTCGGCGGGGAATTCGCGGAAGCTGGCCCCGATGCGGCCGTTGCCGGTGTTGACGGCGCCGCAGTAGTCGGCCATGCCGCTGCGGATGAAGATGACGAGCGGGTCGATGCTGGTCCCGTCGTAGTGGATGATGTCGACGAAGCGGGTGGGGCTTCCGTTTCTTAATTCGAGCAGTCCGCCGAATCGCGAAAAGGTGGGGATGCCGCGGCGGAGCAGAACGCCGTTGAGGGTGATGGAGCAGACGGTGCCGATGCCGACGTGGCCTTCGGGGATGTCGATGCCGACGCTGTCGTCGCCCGATTCAAAGAGGGCGAGGAGTTTGCCCATGGAGTAGCCTTTGGAGAATACTTTTTCGATGAGCTCGCGGCGCTCGTCGGTGAGTCCGCTGAGCGGTACGACGGAGACGTTTACGACGACCGATCCGCGGCGGAGGGCGGGATCAAAATCCATGCGGTAGGCCATGGCGTCGATTTTTCCGGAGAGCAGGCCGATGCGCTCCATAACACGGGAGGTGCCGGCCTCGCGCTTGCCTTTGTCGGTGATGACCCGCCCGCGCCGCCCGCGGTTTTCGGTGAGGCCTTCCTGATCGAGTTCCTGCAGGTAGAGGCGGACGGTGCGCTCGCTGATGTCGACATCCTGGGAGTTCAGCAGTTCGGTTATGCTGGCACTGCTGAGCGAGACGTTGCTGCGGTGCAGGGTTTCAAGGATGGCCAGTTTCTTCTTTTCGCGCTTGTCCATTGGTTTAAATCTCCAGTTTCGGCAAAATTGCCGATAAATTATTTTTATGCAAGCTTTTTGATAAATCTTTTGCCATGCGGGTCGGCTTGGGTTATATAAGCCGTCTGTTTATCGGCAGAAAGTTGTTTGAGTAGCGGCAGAGAATTGCCGCTTAGGTTAACGAAAAAGAAGGAGTAGCTATGAGTTATGTAGAACGCGTATGGGAAAAAGTTTCCCAGCGGAATGCCGGAGAGGTGGAGTTTCTGCAGGCCGTCCGCGAGGTGTTGGACTCGCTGGAGCCGGTGATGGCAAAGAATCCGCAGTATGAAGCAGCGGGAATTCTGGAACGTATCGTTGAGCCGGAACGTCAGATCATATTCCGTGTTTCGTGGAGAGACGATCAGGGTAAAACTCAGGTTAACCGCGGCTTCCGTTTTGAATTTAACAGCGCGATCGGCCCGTACAAAGGCGGCCTGCGGTTCCATCCGACCGTGAACCAGAGCATCCTGAAGTTCCTCGGTTTTGAGCAGGTGTTCAAAAACGCCCTGACGACGCTTCCAATGGGCGGCGGTAAAGGGGGATCCGACTTCGATCCTAAAGGCAAATCGGATAATGAAGTGATGAGCTTCTGCCAGGCCTTCATGACGGAGCTGCAGCGCCACATTGGACCGGATACCGACGTGCCCGCTGGTGACATCGGCGTCGGCGGCCGTGAAATTGGCTACATGTTCGGACAGTACAAACGCATCCGCAACGAGTTCACCGGCGTACTGACCGGTAAAGGTCTCGGCTGGGGCGGCTCGCTGATTCGCCCGGAAGCTACCGGTTATGGCGCGGTCTACTTCGCCCAGGAAATGCTCAAAACCTGCAACGATACCTTTGAAGGTAAAATCTGCACCGTGTCGGGTTCCGGCAACGTGGCGCAGTATACCGTCCAGAAGATCAATGAACTGGGGGGGAAAGTGGTGACACTGTCTGACTCCGCCGGAACGATCTACGATAAAGACGGGATTGATGCGGAAAAATTGGCCTGGGTGATGGATCTCAAAAACGTCCGCCGCGGCCGCATTAGCGAATACGCCAAGGAATTCGGCGCCGAGTATCTCGAAGGCAAGCGTCCGTGGGGCATCAAGTGTTCCTGCGCATTCCCGAGCGCCACGCAGAACGAAATTAACGGCGAAGACGCCAAGACTCTGCTGGACAACGGCTGTTTCGTCGTCAGCGAAGGCGCCAATATGCCGAGCACGCCGGAAGCGGTGGACCTGTTCGTTGAGAAGAAAATTCTCTACGGCCCGGGTAAAGCAGCCAACGCCGGTGGTGTGGCCACCTCCGGTCTGGAAATGAGCCAGAACTCGATGCGCCTGAAATGGACTCGCGAAGAGGTCGACAGCAAGCTCAACGGTATTATGGTCAGCATTCACGAAGCAGCCCGTGCGGCCGCCGAGGAATATGGTCAGCCGGGCAACTATGTCTTGGGCGCGAACATCGCTGGCTTCACGAAAGTGGCCAATGCGATGCTCGACCAGGGCGTTGTTTAACCAAAAAAAACAGATCGGCGGGTTGCCTTGGCGGCCCGCCGAATGGTTGACTTCCCTTCTCCATTTCGGGGAAGGGAAGTTTTTAGCCAGGGAGCATCACGTAATGAGTCGGATTCTTGAGAAAAAACAGCTGTCGGAAACCGTATTTCAAATGAGGCTCGATGCACCGCTGATTGCCCGCGAACGCAACGCCGGGCAGTTTATTATCCTGCAACTGTGCGAGGATTACGGCGAACGCATCCCGCTCACCATCGCCGATGCCGATCCGGCTGAAGGCTCCATTACCATCATTTTTCAGGCTGTCGGGGTGACGACGAAGAAGCTGGCGCGGATGAATGCCGGCGACGAAATCGCCGCGCTGGTCGGCCCTCTCGGTACCCCGACCCACATCGAAAACTTCGGAACGGTTGTTTGCGTCGGCGGCGGAATCGGCGTGGCCCCGCTTCATCCCATCGCTCAGGCGCTGAAAGCCGCGGGCAACCGCGTCATCATCATTATGGGTGCGCGCAACAAGGATCTGATGATCCTCGAAGAGGAGATGCGTGCGATTGCTGACGAGCTGATCATCTGCACCGACGACGGATCGTACGGACGCAAATGCCTCGTCACCGAACCGCTCAAAGAGCTTTGCGAACAGGAACCGAAGCCCGCGCTGGCCGTTGCGATCGGCCCGCCGATCATGATGAAATTCTGCGCCGCAACCACGCGGCCCTATGCGGTGCCGACGCAGGTTTCGCTCAATACCA
>JAEIOF010000059.1 GCA_016342445.1 Verrucomicrobiota bacterium
CCCCTCATCCATTGCACGCTTGTTCAAATTCCAACATTCAAATAGTCTATCAACAATTATGAACGAGCCCTTTTCAGTCGATGAAATGTATATGCGGATGGCGCTGCGCGAGGCGGAGCGCGGAGCGGCGGCGGGCGAAGTGCCCTGCGGCGCAGTGATTGTGAAAGACGATCTGGTGATCGGCAAGGCGCACAACCAGACCGAAACGCTGAAAGACCCCACCGCCCACGCCGAAATTCTGGCCATCACGCAGGCGGCGGCCGCGCTCGAAAACTGGCGGCTGACTGATGCGGTGATGTATGTGACCAAAGAGCCCTGCCCGATGTGCGCGGGCGCAATTGTGCTCGCGCGGCTTAAAAAAGTGGTGTGGGCGGTCGACGATCCCAAGCGCGGCGGCGCGCGCTCCAAGTTTGAAATTCTCGATCACACCGATCTCAACCATCGGGTTGAAATGCAAACCGGGGTTCTGGAAGCCGAATGCAAAGCCCTGCTTCAGGGCTTTTTCCGCGAACGCCGCGCTGAAAAAAAGGGATAGAATGCCGATTCTTTCCATTCTGCTGATTGCGCTGGGGCTGGCGATGGATGCGTTTGCGGTGTCGATCACCAGCGGAATCACGATTAAAAACCTGAAGGCGCGCCATGCCCTGCTGATCGGCGCGGCGTTCGGGATTTTTCAGGCGCTGATGCCGGTGCTGGGCTGGGCGCTCGGGCAGTGGGCAACCCGGTGGATTTCCGCGGTTGATTACTGGATCGCCTTCGGGCTGCTTCTGTTCGTTGGCGGACACATGATTCTCACGGCGATGCAGCCGGAAGAGGAATCCGATGCGAAAAACCCGCTTCATCTGCCGACCCTGCTGATGCTGGCGCTCGCCACCAGCATCGACGCGTTCGCCATCGGCATCAGTCTGTCGATGTTGCGCGTGTCGATTGCGCTGCCGGCAATCATCATCGGGCTGGTGACCTTTGCTCTTTCGTTTGCAGGCGTGTACTTCGGACGGCTGTTCGGCCACTTTAATGAAAAGAAGATGGAGGTCTTCGGCGGTCTGGTACTGATCGGCCTGGGAACCAAAATGCTTCTCGACCACCTGATTGAAAACCATGAGATATTCGAAAACTCGCAAACCGTCTGGTTTGCCTTCGGCCTGACGCTGGCGGCCGGGCTGGCGACGGGGATCGGCAGTCTGATGGCGCTGTTCACCCGCCGCACCGGCGAGCGCCGCTTCTCCTTTTTCCTCGGCCTCTCCACCGGGCTGTTGCTCTGGATGGCGTTTCGCCAACTGATGCCGATTGCCGAGGTTGATCTGGGCGGAACGCTCATCCCATCCATCTCCTTCTTCGGCGGCTTCCTGATTGTTGCGCTGATCGATCGGCTGATTCCAACCTTTGGAAACCCGCACGAGCCCTATCGCATCGAAGACCTCAAAGAAGACCCGGACTTCCGCCGCACGGGAATGCCCGCCCTGCTGGGCATCGTCCTGCACAGTTTCCCCGAAGGGCTGGCCATTTTTATTGTGGCACTCCACGCGCCCGTCCCGATTGCCATCGGCGCGGCCCTTGCGCTGGCCCTGCACAACATTCCGGAGGGGATTGCCACAGCGTTGCCGATGTATCACGCAACCGGAAGCCGCGCAAAAGCCGCAAGCTTTTCCTCGTTGACCGGACTGGCCGAGCCGCTCGGCGCGCTGATTGCCTTTACGCTGTTTCACCGCTTCATGAGCGGCGCGGCGCTGGGCGTGCTGACGGCGGCGAGCGCGGGAATTCTGGTTTTCATTGCGCTCGACGGACTGCTGCCCGCCGCGCGCGCCTACGGGAAATATCACCATGCGGTTTGCGGCGTGCTCGTCGGCATGCTGGCCGCACTGGGGCTGACCCTGCTGATCAACTAAACCGGAAAGACGTCTATTTTCCAACCATTGGAACTTTTCTGCTCCATTTTTCCGAACATTGGAATAAAACCGAAACATCCGACGAAACCGGCCGCCCGCCGCAGCCATTGGGGACGGCCGGGTTCCAGTGTCTGGAAAGCGTTTGCGCGGCTTGACTACAAACCGAACTCATAGATAATGGCGCGATTGTACGGGAGTATTTTCTACTATGATTAAGGTTCAAAACCTAACAAAACAGTTTTCGGGGCAGACCGCGGTCGACGATATTTCCTTTGAGGTGAAACGCGGGGAAATTATCGGGTTTCTCGGACCGAACGGCGCCGGCAAGACAACGACGATGCGCATGCTGACCGGCTTTCTGCATCCCACGCGCGGCTCGGTCGAAATTGCCGGCTACGATGTGTTCAAAAACCCGCTCGAAGCCCGCCGCCATATCGGATACATGCCGGAAAGCTGTCCGCTCTACCTCGACATGCGGGTCGATGAATATCTCACCTTTCGCGCGCAGATTAAAGGCGTGCCCCGCCGCACACTGAAGGCGCGCCGCGACTCCGTGAAGGAACAGTGCGGACTGACCGACACCGGTCGCCGGATTATCGGCCAACTCTCCAAGGGCTACCGTCAGCGCGTCGGCCTGGCCGACAGCCTGCTCCACGACCCCGACCTGCTGATTCTCGACGAGCCGACCGCCGGACTCGACCCCAACCAGATCCGCGAAGTGCGCGAGCTGATCCACCGGCTGGCCGAACGCCACACGCTGTTGCTTTCAACCCATATTCTTCCGGAAGCCGAAATGGCCTGCCGCCGAATTCTGATTATCAACCGCGGACGCATCGTCGCGTCCGACTCGTCCGAAAGCCTCCAGAAACGCCTGCTGGGCGACTCGCTGATTTTGGCCGATATCCAGGGAGATCCGGCGGAAATTCAGACGGGGTTATTGCACATTGATACCGTCGACTCGGTCGAATGCATCGAGCTGGAGGGCGGCTGGAACCAGTACCGGATTGACTCGGCGGCGGTGGACGCGCGCTCCCGTATTTTTGATTGCGCGGTTTCCAAGGGTTGGAAACTCCGCGAGTTGCATCTCGAAAGCCGCTCGCTTGAAGATATTTTCGTCGCCATCACCAACGACGACGAAACCGGAGCCAAATGATGAGAACCTTTTTTACACTGTGGAAACGGGAACTGGCGGCATTTTTTCTCTCGCCGATCGCCTATGTGATGCTGATGTTTTTTCTGATGGTCACGGGATGCGGCTTCTACTGGCTGGTGAAGGAAAACCTGGATCTGGCACGCTCGGCACAGGGGCTGATGGTGGTGATCTGGGCCTGCATGCTGATCGTGCTGCCGATCCTCACCATGCGTTCGTTCGCCGAGGAGCGTAAAAACGGCACGTTTGAAACCCTGCTGACCGCGCCCGTGCGCGAGAGCAGCGTGGTGCTGGCCAAGTTCGCCGGGGTGCTGACCTTTTTCCTGCTGATGTGCCTTCCCACCCTGCTCTATTTACTGATCATCCGCCATCTGGCACCGACAACCGCCGGTCAGCTCGATCCGGGATCGGTGGTTGGGGGCTATCTGATCATCGGCCTGCTCGGCGCGGCGTTCATTGCGCTCGGCCTGCTCGCGTCCGCGCTGACCTCCAACCAGATCATTGCGGCGATCTCCTCCTTCTCGGTGATGAGTATCCTCTGGTTCGGCGGACTGTTCGAACCGCACCTCTCCAAGAACCCGCTCGTGCGCGATATCGGCGGCTACCTCTCTTCCGCCCTCCATCTGATGGAGGCCTCGCGCGGCATCTTTGACTCCCGGACGGTTATACTCTACCTGACCCTGACCTTCTTCTTTCTCTTCGCAACCATCAAGGCCGTCGAAGCACGGCGATAGAGATTGGAATCATCGGATGACTCAGAAGAAAACAGACGATCAAAAAATGCCACAACTCATTAACGGATAACAAATAACCTTTATCATGAAACTCTTCAGACATCGTTTTTGGCTTCGGTTCAACACAGGGGCTGCGCTGTTGCTGGCCCTCGCGATCGCGCTGATGGTCAACTACCTATCCTACCGCCACTACTACCGCACCGACTGGAGTGCCAAACAGTTTTACAGCCTGTCCCCCAAGACAACCGGCCTGCTCGAATCGCTGGAAAAACCGGTCGAAGTGACCGTCTTCTTCCAGCCCGGCAACGTGCTCTATGAGGACATTTACAATCTGCTGCGCGAATACCAGTTCTGCAGCAAACAGCTCAACATTCAATGGGTCGATCCCGACCGCGACATCGCCCAGACCGAGGAGTTGGCGGTAAAATACCAGGTGTCCGAGCCCAATGTCGTGGTGTTCGACTATGAAGGCAGAAAAACCTACAAGCGCGCCGATGAAATCGCGAAAATTGACGCCTCGAAAGGAGCGCCGAAGATTGTCGCCTTCAACGGCGAACAGGCCTTTTCGTCCGCCATTCAGGAGGTCCTGCAGGAAACCGTGCCCGTCGCCTGTTTTCTGGCCGGTCACGGCGAACGCGACATTGAAAACTTTGACCCCCGCACCGGGTTTTCCGGCGTCGCCCAGTTGATCGAACGCGACAACGTCACCGTTCGCAAACTGGAGCTGAGTGTTGAAAAACAGATCCCCGCCGACTGCAATGTGCTGATTGTCGCGGGGGCCGCGCAAAGCATGTCGCCGGCCGAAGCGGAACTGATCGGCGCCTGGCTGCGCCGCAACGGACGCCTGCTGGTTCTGGCCGACGCCCGCCGCACCTCGGGCCTGGAACTTCTGCTCCGAGAGTGGGGCGTTCTGCTCAGCGACGATCTGGTGATCGATCCCGTGCGCACACTGACCGGCCGCGAGGTGTTTGCCTCCGCCTATAACCGCCACCCGATCACCGAGAAGCTCAGCGCCACCGCCGCCATTTTCCACCTGCCTCGCTCCGTACGGCCCGATCCCGCGCAGACGCGCCAAACCGCCGAAGACCGCCCGCAAGTCACCCCGCTGGCGCTCTCCTCAAAAAGCAGCTGGGCCGAAAGACAGCTCGATCAGTCACCCGCCCAATACGACCCGGAGACCGACCAGCCCGGCCCGATTTCTCTGGCGGTCGCCGTGGAAAAGGGCGCCACCTCCGGACGGCTCGATATGCAGATCCGCCCCGCGCGCATCGTCGTGTTCGGCGACTCCGGCTTTGTCTCCAATGGCGGACTGACCGGCGGCGACACCTCGTTATTCATGAGCTCTCTCAACTGGTTGCTCGACCGCGAACAGCTGATGGCAATCGCCCCCAAAGCGGTCAATGACACCCGCCTCGAACTGACCCGCACCGACATCCAGAAACTCTTCTGGATCACCGTCTGGGGCATCCCGTCTCTGGCCGCCGCGGTCGGCATCGTGCTCTGGTTCCGAAGAAGAAAATAATTTCATGAAACGAAAACTCACCACAGGTATGCTACTGATCTGCGCCGTTCTGCTCGGCGCGTTTATCTGGTTCTTTGAGCGCGACGGCGAGACCTCTCACCAGCGCAACCAACGAACCCGGACGGTTTTCTCCGTCTATCCGGAAAGCATCGTCTCCATTCAGATGGAGCGCGACGGCGTGCAGATTGAATGCTCGAAGGCCGGCGGGAGCTGGCGGCTGGTCCAGCCGACCGACGCCCCCGTCGACACCGGAATCGTCCAAAAAATGATTGCCGGAATGTCCCGCGTGGAACGCGGCGAACGGATTGAGGCCGAAACCCTGCAGGAGCGCGGCCTGACCCCTGCTGACTACGGCTTCGACACGCCGCGCGCACGCATCACCTTTCAAAACAACCGCGGCACCTTTACCTGGCTGATTGGCCGCGACGCCCCGCTCGGCGACATGCTCTACATCATGCCCGAGGAGGGCGGCGATATCATCGCGACATCGAAATCACTGCTCAACCTCATTCCGGAAGACGCCGCCTGGATTCGCGACCGCACCCTCTTCCACGACCAGGTGGCGGCGGTGCGCGGCATCGACCTGCGCCGACCTGCCGGTTTTCTCCAGATGCGGCAGCCGGAAAACAACAACTGGCTCATGCAACAGCCGCACAAAGGACGTGCGGATCTACTGAGCGTTCATGCGCTGATCGAAAAAATCTTCTCCGCAAAAATCATCGAGTTCATCACCAACGAAAAAGCCGACCTGACCGTCTACGGGCTCGAAGAACCAACCTATGAACTGACGCTCTTCACGCTGGACGAACAGACCCAGACCCTGCGCATCGGCAAAACACACCCCGACCATCCGGAAGCGCGCTACGCCAAATGGGTGGAAAGCGATTCCGTTTTCACCGTGTCCTCTGAATGGGTCAGCCTGCTTGATCTGGAAGAAGATCAACTGCGCAGCCGCCACATCCTCGGCGTTCTGCCCGCGCGCATCAGCGAAATCCGGCTTACACACAATGAGTTGCAGGTCGCGCTGGTGCAGACCAACGGCGCGTGGCAGATCACCCGCCCCGCCCGCTGGAATGCCGAACCGTCGCAGGTTCATGAACTCCTCCAGACGCTGGCGCAGGCCGTGGTTCTGGACTTTGTGGACAACCCCTCCGCCGAACAGTCGCAACTCATGGCGGACGCGCCCTGGGCAATTACTTTTTCCGCCAACGGAGAAACCCATACGCTTCGAATCAGCGCGGTGAATTCCGATGGATTCCGGCTCGTCCGGCGCGACGAAGAGGCTGCGCTCTATACAACCGCTTCGGACATCATCAACAACGCCTTCGCCGCCCCCCTCTTCTTCCGGAGCCGAATCGTACTGGAGATTGATCCAACTCAAATCTCGAAAATCACCCAGCAGTCCGACGGCGAGGAAACAGTTGCTCAGTCCACCGGCACCTCCTTCGCCGCCGCCGACCGCGCGCAGCAGCTCGATTCGCAGGCCCTTTTCGACATGACCTCTGAGCTGATCTCTCTGCGCGCCGCGCGCTACGTCGCCTTCAACCCCGACTCGCTCAAATCCTACGGGCTGGTGACCCCGCAATTCCGCGTCACCGTCTCCCTGAATGGAACCAACGCCATCGGCCGCGTCGTTCTGCTCGGCGACGCCACCGAAGGCGGCCGTTTCGCCATGGTGCAGGGTCAGGCCATTGTTTTTGTGCTTGCCGACGAAACCGCGCAGGCCCTCACCCGAAAACTGGCACTGCCTCTTGAAAAACAAACCGAAGAGATCGAGCGGCCCTGATTCGCGTTTCATCCGCTTGAGTAAATCCGCCCTGCATCTGATACGCTTGGTCGGATTCGCTCTGGGTCTGCTGATCCTGCTTACCCTCTTTCATACGATCACCATCGGGCTCCCCGATCAGGTGACCCGGCAGATCACCGCCCGCGCGCTCAAAGGCGGTCTGCCGCTGAAGATCGAATCCATCCGTCTCTCGCCGCACCGCGGCTGGGTGCTCCGCAACGTGCGGCTCTACAGCACCTCGCCCGACGATCTGCAACCGGTTCTCAGCGCGAAAAAGCTCTACATCTTCCTCTGGCCCGACAACTGGACCGCCCCGTCTAAAGGCGGATGGAACGTCTCTGTTTTTGGAAAAAACATCGACCTTTCACTGGGCCGCCCGTGGGATGCCACGCTGAGTGCCAACAGCCCGTTCCGGCAGATCGACCAAATCCACGCATCGCTTCACATCGACTCAAAAGGTCTTCAGCTGACCGACTCCGACCTGCTGTGGGGCGGCATCCGCATGTACACCAGCGGACAGACCGTCTTCGCGAAAAAGCCGTCCGAGCGTGCCCTTCCGGAGATCAGCCGTCAGGCCGCTCAATTCGCCAACACACTGGAACAGCTCCAATTCGAGAGCACCCCGGAACTGACGATCCGCTTCAACCACAACGCCGCCGCGCCGGAAGAAAACTCGGTGAGCGCCAGCTGCTTTGCAAACGGGGTTCTCTGGCACGGGCAAAACTATGCCCTCCTCAGCGGCATACTGAATTTCTGCGACCGCAAGCTGACGCTTGAGACGCTGCAAATTATACAACCCGCCGGCGAGCGGCTGACCGTCAACGGAAGCTTCGACCTCGACAGCCGGCTGGCGGAACTCCGGCTCCAAAACACCCTGCGCGCAGACGATCTGCTCAACCTGCTCCCGTCCCGCATCCACAACGACCTCGCCCGCCTCGAACTCCAACCGCTTGGCCCCGTCGACTTCGACGCCACCCTCGGCCCCGCCCTTCCCGAACAGCTGGCGGGGAAAATCCGGGTCGACGTGCACAACCTCGCCGCAACCCGCAAAGACCTCACGATGGACAAGGTGCGACTCAACCTCGTCCGCGACGGGGATCGGCTGGAAATCAACGACCTCCATGGACGCGCCAACGGCGGGCCGCTCAGCGGACGCGTTGAAATCGATCTCGTTTCCAAAGCCTGGAAAGCCTCCGTCGAGACACAGTGCGACCCCTCGCCGATCGGCACCCTGCGGGGCGGCGGACTGCAGCGGTTTATCCGCCGCTTCAACTTCCCCGCCGAACAGCCAAAGGCGCGACTGACCTTCTCGCACAGCGGAAGTAAAGGGTCCTTCAAAATGGACGGAACCCTTAGCGGCGAAAACTTCACCTGCGGCGGCATCCCGGTTGAAACCCTGCAAACCCCCATGGCCTACTCCAACCGCGTGCTCACCCTCGAATCGCTACACGCCACGCATCAGGGCAAACGCTTCGATGGAAACATCCAGATCGACTTCGCGCAACAGCTGGCCCGCTTCGACGCCGCCAGCAGTTTTGATCCGCCGTCCCTCGCCCGCGCCATCGCCCCGGATCACCCGACAATTCTCACAAACTTTGCTTTCACCGGGCCGGTCTATTCCAAAGGAAGCGGACAGGTCGACTACAGCGGCGGAACCAACCACGCCTTCCGCGCGACCCTGCAAGCGGAAGATGTTTCGGTAAGCCTCTTACAGGCCGCCATCTTCAAAACCGACATCGAAGGCCGGGGCGATCAACTCCGGTTCCCCAACGCCTCCTTCCAGTTCTGCGACGGACTGGTCGAAGGCTCCGCCGAATTCGACCTGAACTTCCGCGACGCCGCCTCCCCCTACCGAATGGACGCCCGCGTCACCGAAATCGACTTCACAAAATTCCTTCAGCGCATCAGCACCAACGATCACAGCAAAACCAGCGGAAAACTCTCCGGCACCTTCGAGTTCACCGCCGATGCCAACGTCGGCTTCTGGGCCTCCGCCGAAGGCGCCGGACAGGCGGAAATCGCCGAAGGCAACCTGCGAAACCTTCCGCTCTTCGGTGGATTCTCCCGCTTCATCCAAACCTCCATCCCCGGCTTCAACCTCTTCTCCCTCACCACCTTCTTCGCCGACTACCAGCTGACCGGTGGCAAACTGCTCAGCGAAAACATCCAGCTCGGCGGCACCCTGCTCAGCGCCAGCGCGCGTGGAAAGTACTCACCGGAGATCGGCCTCGACTTTGTGGTGCTGGCCGAACCGCTGCGCCAGACCCGGGAAAATAAAAAATGGTACCAGCTCCACCTCTGGGGCGCCGACCTGTTGAAATGGGGAACCCTTCCGCTGTTCGACCTGTTCGACTTCAAACTCGAAGGCCCCCTGCATGATCCGCAGTGGCGCATGATCGCCCTGCCCAAAGAGCTCTACCAAATCATGCGCCACGAAGAGCCCTGAGGTTCTTGACCTGCAGAGCCTGTCGGCGGCGCAGGTTTCCAATGGTTGGAAAAACTTCCCTAAACCACACTTTGCAGCGTGTGGTTTTTTCCAATGCCTGGAACTTTTTCACCCGTTTTTTCCAGTATTTGGAAAAAACCGGCAGGCCCTAACGCAGTTAGCTGCCCTCTGTGCGGAGGCGCGGATCGAGGGCGTCGCGGAGGGCGTCGCCAAAGAGGTTAAAGGCGAGGACGAGCAGGAAGATGGCCAGTGTAACAAAGGACATTTCCCACCAGACGCCCTGCCAGAGGCGCATGCGCGCGGAGTTGATCATCAGTCCCCACGACGGTTCGTTCTGAACACCGATGCCGAGAAAGCTCATAAACACTTCGGTGCTGACGGCGGCCGGGAATCGCAGGGTGAAGGTGACGATGATGATATGAAAGACGTTGGGCAGGATGTGGCGGAAAAGAATGCGCCACCAGCTAAAGCCGAGCGCGTTGGCCGCCAGCACGTAGGCCTGTTCCTTGTGCTTAATCACTTCACCGCGAATGAGACGGCAAAGCCCGACCCACGTCGTAAGCCCGATCCCGAGATAGACCCCGAGCAGTCCCCTCCCCACCACCATGGCGATCGCGAGAATGAACAACAGGCCGGGAATGGAGGCGAAGGTGGAGTAGAGCCAAACGATAAAGTCATCGACCCGCCCGCCGAAGTACCCTGCAAGGCATCCAAGGAAAACCCCGATCGGAATGGCGATCAGCGCGGTGACGATGCCGACCTTGTAGGCGATGCGCGTGCCCTGCACGAGGCGCGCCGCAACATCGCGCCCGAGCGCGTCGGTCCCCATCCAATGTTCGGAAGACGGCGGCTGATACGCCGCGTCGAGATCGGTCTTCTGATACGACGGTGTCTGATCTTTGATCCGGTACGCCTGATGAACCGCCTCGCCGTAGAATGCGCCGAACGTGTAAACGATCACAATGCCGAGGCAGACCATGGCCATGCGGTTTTTTCTCAACCGCCGCCAGGCATCCGACCAGAGCGAGGTTCCTCGCTCTGGCGTTCTCGGTTCAGAATTATCAGTTATCAGTTGGCTACTCATTTTTATTCTACCCGCGAATCACACGAATCTTCACAAATCCGATCATACGAACAATTCGTGTGCATTTCGCGTTTTTAGCGGGCAAATACCCCGCACCGATTCTCAGCATTTTTTCTGCCCGCTAAAAGGCGCTAAATCTACGCTAAACAGATTCACTTCTATTTTTTTGCAAAACGATTCGTTCCCATTCCAATTGTGGAAAATGGCCAAAATTCACCAACAAGGCCAACTCACATCCTGTTGCGTGGAGATAGTTGATTACTTGTGCACGATGTTTATCGGTCAGCTTGTCCACCACCTTTATCTCAACAATAATTTTGCCGGACACTAAAAAATCAGGGACATATCGCCGCTCCATTTCGCGGCCTTTATAATGAAGCTTGATTCCTTGCTGAGAAGAAAATGGAATGGATTGAAGTTCGAGCTCCATTTCCAATGCTTCTTGATAAACTTCCTCCAAAAATCCGCACCCCTTCTCCTTATAGACCTCAAAACAAGCCCCAATAATTTGATACGCTTCTTCCTTATACAACAGATCCATCATCTTCTTCCTTTCGCGTTCATTTCGCGTTTTTAGCGGGCAATCTTCTTATTTCAGTTTTACCCGCGGATCGACGAGGGCGTAGCAGATGTCGGTTAGAAGATTGGCGACGACGAATAAAGCGGCGCCGATCAGGACGATGGCGCGGACGACATCGACATCGGACGAGTTGATGGCGTTGATGCCGAGGTAGCCGAGGCCGGGAATCCCGAAGTAACTCTCGAGCAGCAGGCTGCCGGTGTAGAGGAAGGGAATCGCGATGACGGTGTTGGTGATGATCGGAATCATCGCGTTTTTCAGAACGTGCTTAAACAGCACGCCGCTGCGGCTGACGCCTTTGGCGCGCGCGGTGCGGACGTAGTCGCGGTGCGCTTCGTCGAGCATGATGGTGCGGTAGAAGCGCAGATTGCCCCCCAGCCCGCTGACCACCCCGATCAATATTGGAAGGGCCAGGTAGCGGAAATTCTCAAAACCCCAGACGGGGAACCCGCCGAGCTTGAAGCCGAGCAGGTACTGTCCGGCGACAATCCAGACCAGATAGTTCACGCTCATCAGCGCGACCGAGATGAAAACGAAGAAACGGTCGACCCACGTATCGCGCCAAAAGGCGCACAGCAAGGAGAGCGCAATCGAGGTGAACAGGCCGATGATGAAGATCGGAACGGTCAGCATCAGCGACGGGACAACGCCGTCGGCCAGCAGCTTGCTGACTCGCTGATTGGTGCTGAGCGAGGTGCCGAAGTCGAGATGCAGCAGCTGATTGAAGTAGAAGGCCAACTGAGAGTCGAACGGATTGTTGACCACGCGCCGCATCTTGATCGAACGGATCTCCACCGGCGCGTCGACCGGCTGAATCGCCGAAAGTTCCGAACCTTGGAAAACTATGCGCTGTTTTTTCCAACCCCTGGAAAAACCGAGCTTGTTTTTTCCAGGGGTTGGAAACCCGTCGGTTCGCCCTTCGATTTCGAGCTCGTATTCGCTGTCGGCGCGCAGGTCGAAGGCAACGGGCAGCTCGTATTCGCCGCCTTCGGCGAGGACGATCATGCCGTTGGTATGCGCGACGCCTTCGACCGTCTGCCACGGACCGGCGGAGCGTTCGAAGTCGGAGTCGGCATAGGCGCGGGTGGTGACGCGCGTGCCGAAGAAGAGCGGTTTATTGAAGCCTCGCTGTTCGTCGAAGGCTTCGAGCGTTTCGGCCTGCGCGTGCGGGCCGAGCACTTTTTTGCCGAGATCGCCGCCGGCGATGTTGAACAGCACAAAGGTGATCAGGACGACGCCGAGCACCGTCGGGATCATCTGCAGGGTTCGCCTGAAAATGTAGCGGATCATTTGCGCCCCGCTTTCCACTCGTTCCACAGCGCGTTGTCGGCGCGGCGGTATTTGCCCATGCCGTAGGGGAAGTCGTGCGGGACGTAGTT
>JAEIOF010000060.1 GCA_016342445.1 Verrucomicrobiota bacterium
GGTTTAGGGGGTTCAACGACCGGTTGTTTGGCAACAGGCTCCGGCCTGGAAACCGGTTGCGGTTCGGCGACGGGCTGGGCGGCGGCCGGAGCCTCACTCACGAATTCGACAAAGCTGACGATCTCTTTCGGACGGGGGTGAAAGCACCCCTTGATCAGAGGGATAATCAGCAGGAGAAAGATGGCGGTGGCGTGTGTTCCGAATACCCACCAGAATATTTTGTCGGGATGTTTTTGCACCGCGCTACTCCTCGGCCTGCGTCACGAGCGCCATACGGGTGATTTTCGCGTCGTACAGAATTCTCATCACCTCGGCCACGCGGCCGTAGTCGATGGTTTGATCGGCCCGCACATAGACGGTGGTGTCGGGTGCGAGCGCGCCGGTGCGCTGCATTTCGCCGGTCAGAATTTCTTTGGACACCCGCAGGTCTCCCAGAAACAGTTCGCCTTTCCCGTTGATGCTGATGTTGAGCGTGTCCGGATTGTCCAGATCGGCGGCATTGCCTTTCGGCAGGTTGATCGGGATGCCCTGCTCAATCAGCGGGAAGGTGATGATGAAGGTGATCAGCAGAATAAAGGTAAGGTCCATCAGCGGCGTCATGTTGATGTCGCTGATCTCTTTGAGCGCAACCAGGCTGGTTTTACGTTTTGCCATTATTCACCCGCCGCTCCGAAGTGCTGCTGCGCGGAGAGAACAAACTCCTGCGCGAAATTATCCATCTGTACCGCCAGTCGCCGAATGCGCGTGGTCAGCAGGTTGTAGCCGATGGCCGAGGGCAGGGCGACGAGCAGGCCGACCACCGTGGTGAGCAGCGCGCCCGCAATTCCCGGCGCGACCGCCGAAAGCGTCGCCGCGCCCGAGGAGGCCATCGCTCCGAATGCATCCATCACGCCCCAAACCGTTCCGAGCAATCCGAGGAACGGACAGGCGCTGACCGCCGTGGCGAGCAGGCCCATGCGGTCTTCGAGCTTGAGTGCTTCGTCGGCCATGGTGCGGTCGACCACCGCGCCTACCGATTCAATTTGATGAGGGGTCAGCGACTGGCCGCCCTGCGACTCGATCGCCTGGCACCCGGCTTCATAGAGCGTGTTCAGCGGGCTGTCCGGAATCCGCTGACCCTGCGCAAACGGGTTGGGTTTGTTGCGGAAAAGCGACAGAAAACGTTCCGATCCGGTGCGGGCGCGGGAGAGCTGGAGCATCTTGGTGGCCATCACATACCAGGCACCGATGGAGCTGGCGAAAAGGATCAGCACAATCACTTTTCCGGGCAGTGTGCTTTCGGTGAAGGTAAACATCACGTTTCCCAGAATCATCGGCATTAACAGTCCATTCATAAAATCTCCCGCTCCTGTTTTTCCAATGGTTGGAAAATACAGGGCGCTATTTTCCAAGGTTTGGAAAAAACTGCAAGCCGCAACACAGATGGGTTCAAGCCTCTGGACAGGCGGCGGGCAAACGGGTAGCCTGCCGCGCATGAAAGAGACCTATTCCAAAGACGATTTGACCCGTTTTCCTCCCCGGCACGACGTGTTGACAGCAATCGATTCCGACGGCTGCGTGTTCGACAGCATGACGATTAAGCAGCGGATTTTTCACACCGAGCTCATTAAACTCTGGGGGCTGGATGCTGTTGAGGCTGAGGTCCGTCAGGTTGCTGAATGGGTTTCGCTCTATTCGCCGTGGCGCGGACTGAATCGCTTTCAATTATTACTCCAGATTTTCCAAACATTGGAAAAAGCGAAGGATTTTTTTCCAACCCTTGGAAAAACGCCGGAGACGAAGTCGCTAGAGGCGTTTGTGGAGTCGGGCGTGGCGCTCAGTAATGACGAGTTGAAAAAATGGAACGATCCGGAGCTTCAAAAGGTGTTGGACTGGAGCTTAGAGGTGAGCCGTCAGATTGCCGCCATCCCTGAAATGCCGGTGTTTGACGGGGTTTTCCAATGTTTGGAAAAAATCCGCGAGTGCGCCGATGCGATTGTGGTTTCGCAGACGACGGAGGAGGCTCTGGTGCGCGAGTGGCGTAACGCGGAGCTGGAGCGATTTGTTGATGTGATCGCGGGGGCGGAGCTGGGGTCGAAAATCGAGTCGCTCGGCACCGCGATGAATAATCGGTACACGCCCGAAAAAACGCTGATGGTTGGCGACGCGCCCGGCGATCTTGAGACGGCCCGTGCGACCGGCGGCCTGTTTTTCCCAATTATTCCCGGCGATGAGGTCGCGAGCTGGATTGAACTCCGTGAGGAGGGGCTCGACCGTCTTCTGAAGGGAACTTTTGCCGGCACCTATCAGGAGTATTTGATCGTTCGTTTTAATGCTGCGCTGTCGCCGATCCCGCCTTGGGCCTAGCCCGTTCGCTGACGGCGGCCGAGGAGGATGATGTCGCGCAGGGCGGTTTCGTTCTTGGCGGCAGCCCATCGTTTCAGAAATTTCGGATCCTGTACGATTTGAGCAATGCTGGAGAGGGCTCGCAGATGGAAGTTGCGGTCGTCGGGAGTGCCCGCGAGTACAAAGACGGCTTTCACGGCGGGAGATTCTTCAGAAAAGTTAATCCCTTCGCGGCAGCGGGCGAGGAGGATTTCGAAACGGCCCTCGCCCTCAATAATGATGTGAGGGATGGCGATGTCGGCGCTGATGGCGGTGTTGCTTTCTTTTTCGCGAGCGATTAATCGTTCGTTGATGACTGCGGCATCTATCGCGAGGGGTTCCACGAGGGCCTCGGAGATCTTTTGGAAGAATTCCGGGAGCGCGTGCGGGCCGGAGAGGTCGAGCACGGGGCAGGTTTCGATGATCTGGTCAAAGCGATCCGCGACGATTTCATCGCGCTCGCGGATGATGGCTTTAAGCTCGCTTTCCAGGGTGCCGCTACTGATTTCCTGTGCGGTGATGCGGGCGACGAGGTGGCGCAGGGCGTAGTCGCGCTCGGCTTTGATGCGGCCGTAAAACCAGTACACAAAGGCGCCCGCCCCGATGAGCAGGGCGGTGAGCCACAGAACGGGAGCCCCCATTTCAACCACGAGCAGGGCGCATCCGATGATTCCAATGATGGGAAGCCAAGGATAAAGCGGGGCTCTGAAAATGGGGCGGTAGTTTTGAATGCGGCTTTCGCGCAAAATGATGAGTGACAGGTTGGCCAGAATATAGGCGAGGATGAGCACGGTGGATGCGGCTTTGACGAGGAGGGTCAGGTTGAGAAAGAGGCTGACGGAAATCACCGCGCCGGTTGTCAAGATGGCTGTGGAGGGGACGTTGTGTTTGGGGTGGATATAGCCGAGGTGTCGGGGGAGCAGCTGATCGCGACTCATCGCCAATAGATAGCGGGAGGCGGCCATGATTCCGGCGTTGGCGGTGGAGATGAAGGCGAGAATCGCGGCGAAGCTCATGGCGATGGCGCCTTTGTGGCCCAGAAAGGCGCGGGCGCCCTCGGTGATCGGCATCAGGGAGCCGTCGAGTTGCGATGCGGGAACGGTTCCCGAGGTGACGAAAACCATGAGGACATAGAGTAGGCTGATAATCAGGAGTGAAAAGATAAGTGCCAGAGGAATAACTTTGCCGGGGTTTTGAACTTCTTCCGCCACGCTGGATGTTTTGAGCAGGCCCCCGAAGGAGACAAAGACTAAGCCTGCGGTAGCAAAAACAGCACCGTAGCCATGAGGCGCAAAGGGTTCGAAGTGCCGGATTCGGACGGCGGGCATTCCGAAGATAATATAGCCGACCATTAGGATGAGCAGCCCCATAACGAGAAAGACCTGAAATCGCCCCGCTTCTTTGACGCCAATCCCGTTTAAAAGGGTGAAAAAAATACAGAGAACGACGCCAATCAGGCGAATGTCAATTGGAAGAAACAATCTGGTGAAGGCGGACATCCCAACGAGTGCAAAAGCGGTTTTTAGTGAAAGTGAAAGCCAGGTGAGTAGTCCGGAAATGGTTCCAACCGCCGGGCCCATCGTCCGGGTGGCGAAAAAGTAGTCGCCACCCGCTTTGGGCATGGCGGTCGAGAGTTCAGCAATGCTTAGCATGCCCGTCATGGCGAGAAGTGCCGCGATCAGGTAGGAGAGGGTCACTGCCGGGCCTGCCTGCGCGTGGGCGATTCCGGGGAGTATGAATATCCCCGAGCTGATCATGGCCCCGGACGATATGCAAAAAACATGAAGTAAGCCAAGATGCCGCTTAAGTGCCATATCCCCTTGTACGCCTGCAGATATCGAGATGCACGTTTTTTCAATCGTCCAGGTATGATCTCTGGAAAAAGATTGCGCCGGACGGGGAGATGCTCTTTATTATCCATCACCTTTTCAAGGTAAAATCGGACAGGTAAAAAATAATGAACTTACTTCATATTACATTCTGGGCGGGGGTTGCGGGCTGGGTTGTGGCTCAATCGACGAAGATGTTGATTTGTCTGGTGCAGAGCCGCCGGTTGGATTTCCGCTACCTTGCGAGTACGGGCGGGATGCCGAGCGCGCATACTTCGCTGGTTTGTGCGATGACGACGGCCATTGGATTGACAGAGGGTTTTTCAACCCCGCTGTTTTCGTTGAGTTTTATTTTTTCCGCCGTGGTGATGTTTGATGCGCAGACGGTGCGCGCTGCGGCGGGGAAGCAGGCCCGGTTGTTGAATCAGATTGTGGATGAACTGTTTACGGAGCACCACTTGTCGGAAAACAAGCTCAAGGAGCTTTTGGGTCATACGCGGGTCGAGGTGTTTTTCGGGATGTTGACCGGGATTGTAACCACGCTGGCTCTGTTTCGTTTTTTCCCGGTGCAGTGATAAAAAAAGCCCCGACGAAAATTCGCCGGGGCCTTTTGCCATGTTCCGAGATCCGCTTAGGCAGCGCTGATGGCTTCCACCGGGCAGGTCGCTTCGCAAGCGCCGCAATCCACACAGGTGTTTGCATCAATCACATATTTGCCGTCGCCCGCAGCGATGGCTTCCACCGGGCAGGAGCTTTCGCAGGCGCCGCACATGGTACAATCATCAGAAATTACATAAGCCATAATTTTCTCCTTCGTTAGTCGTTGGGCAAAAGGTGCCCTTTAAAGGGGGGAAGATACCAGTTTCTTTTTTATTTTCATTCCCAAAAGAGACCACGCTACATATTATATGAGGATTAAGTCTAATCAGCGGGGTCCCCATCATGAGTTCAGGTGAAGGAAAGTTTAGTCAGGTTCCCGAGGACGACCAGTCCTTTCAAGAGGCGTGGCCGTTGTTCGTTGATTTTCTAAAAGGGAAAGATTCGCGGATTACGCAGGCGCGACAGATTGTGTTTGAGCGGGTTTTTGCCCGGCATGACCATTTTCGGGCGGATGATCTGGCGGCCGAGCTGGCTTCCGGCGAAAACCATGTGAGCCGCGGAACCGTTTACCGGACGCTGGATCTGATGACCGAGGCGGGGTTTGTTCAGAAAATCCGCGATGACGATGTCCATGCACATTATGAGCATATTTACGGGCACGGCAGGCACGATCACTTGATTTGTGAAAAGACGGGTGAGTTTATTGAGTTTTCCAGCCCGGTGATTTCAGATGAACTCGATCGGATTTGCCGGGAACACGGATTTACAGAGCGGTTCCATCGAATTGTTGTGTTCGGTGCGCGCGAGGACAAAAAGAAGTAGTGGCTACTCTGCGGAGGGAGACTCAAGGATTCCCGCCGAACTTTCTGTCAGCTCCACCTTTTCGATTTTACCGAAACGGCTGGTAATTTTCTTAGCGGATTTATTGACGTCGATGACGTCGCGATTGGCCTGATCGATATGCAGAGCCAGCTTGTCCATCCGCTCCTGAAAGCGGCCGAAGTCCTGCGATAGCGCCATCAGATGCTCCTGAATGATGTGGATTTGTTGGCGAGTTGCGGAATCTTTTAAAACAGCCAGAGCGGTGGTGAGCACCGCCATCATGGTGGTCGGGGAGACCATCCAGACGCACGCGCGTTGCGCCTCTTCGACCAAATCGGGGTAGTGTCCGTGGATTTCGGCGAAGACTGCCTCCGCCGGAATAAACATCATGGCGCCATTCGAGGTTTCACCGGGAATGATGTATTTGGAGGCGATGTCTTTGATGTGTTTCTTGATGTCCTGCCGAAACTGCCGTTCGGCGGCGGCGCGATCCGCATCGCCGAGGGCGAGGTCGGTCATGCGCTGATAGCTCTCCAACGGAAATTTTGAATCGATGCAGATCGTTCCGGTCGGTTCGGGTAAAAATAGAACACAGTCGGCGCGCACTCCGCTCGAGAAGGTGTATTGCAGGGAGTAGCTTTTTTCCGGCATCATGTTGGAGATCAGCGAGCTCAGCTGGATTTCGCCAAAGGCCCCGCGGGAGCGCTTGTCGGAGAGAACCTCCTGAAGGCTGACAACGTTGCCGGAAAGCTCGGCGATTTTTTCCTGTGCTTTATCGATTAGCGCTAGTCGTTTTAGCACGTCGCTGAAGACACTGGTGGTTTCCTTGAAGCCCTTGTCCAGGCGCTGTTCCACCTTCTCTCCAATTTGATCCAGCCTTTGAGTGTTGGAGGTGATCAGTTTTTCGATTTGTGTCTGGATAACCTGTTCGCTGGCTCGCGCGCGCGCATCGGTCTGTTCCGTCAGGGTATTTAGACTTTGCGTCAGCATGTGAAGCCGGGTTTCCTGCTGAGCCGATCCCCGTTGGGTCAAAACGAGCTGAATGACCACAAGAGCGGCCAGCAGAAGCAGTGTTGGGAGGATGAAAGAGGTCATAAAAATCCTTGGCTGTTCAATGGGATGTACATCTAGCGTACTTGACACTTTACGCCGCCCGTTTGATACTGCAACAGATTTATTTTTTTGGAATAATCCTTATGAAAATGAAATTTTTTAGCAAAAAAAAGGCCCCTGAAAAGCAGGACTCCTCTTCTGTGGAAACCTCGGGTTCCGCACAGAGCCTTTACACGAAAAGCGTCGGGGATGCGCCGCTGAATGAATTTTCCGAAGGACACGGACGAACCATCCGCCGCACATCGCTTCACAGCCCTGCGCGCCGTCGCGAGACCAGCAATCGGGCCAGCAACAGAGAGGTTCTGTTTTTGCTATTCCGTACGGGATTGATCATCGGCCTGTTGGCAGGGGGATTTTTGGCGCTGAAGCTGGTTTTGAGTCGGCTGGCGGAACCTTCTGAAAAGGAGAAGCAGCGTTGGGAGACCAACGCCGTGCTGATGGAAAAAGGAGAGGCGTCAGACATCCTTTCCGCAGAAATCTCCCCGGGGCAACAGTCTGTTCAAGTTCTTAATGCGGAGTTGATTGAGAAGCGGCTGAAGATGTGGGAAGAGGCAGAGCGGCATTTTCGATCAGCGGAAGCGCTGAATCAGCGCGGTATGGATGAAGAGTCGGCGGCGCGTTTGGGCCAGATGTTGCGTGCCGCTCCCAACAGTCGTTCGGGACAGCAGCTTCTGATGGAAATTTATATGCGTTCCGGAAACTATGCACAGGCGGTTCCTCTGTGCATCCGTCTGCTAGATCAGGACAGTCAGCAATGGGATGTAAAAATGGCGTTACTGCAGGCATTGCAAAAACTCAATCAGACAGAGGCCTGTTTGGTTTTGGCCGATCAGATGCTGGAAAATGAGCCGAATAGCATGGGTGTGCTGCAAACGGCCGCGCTTGCACACCACTCGGCAGGAGATATTGACGGGGCGTTGGATTTATTTGCCCGAATGTTGAATAACGACAGTCGGAACTTGGCGGCACTAGAGGGGTCCGGCGCGATCTATCAGGAGCGCGGCGAGTGGAAAAAAGCGATTTCGTATTACCTGGAACTGGTGAGAACCGATCCTCGCGTGGAGTATTATCATGAACTGGCCCGATGCTATGCCCGGCAGGAAGAGGCGGGCAAGGCAGTCATCTTCATGGGGCAGGCCGCCAGCCTTTTTGGGGATGCTGAAGTCTCCTCATGGTTGCGATACGATCTGGAGTCGTTCGACCCGATCCGTGAAACAGTCGAATATCGTTCGTTTGCCGACCGGTTGGTGGGTGTGGAAACCCGCAAAGCGATTGAAGAAATCCGTAAGCGTGAGGTTCAGCGGCAGGCTCCCGTGATGCCTGCCGGATTGGATCAGCCGACCCAGCCTTCTCTCCAGCTTAAGCCCAGCCGGTAAACACCGTTTATGACAGCATTTCAACAGGTGCGCCGGCCCCTCGTTGGAATCGCCTGTTCGCTCGTTGCGGGACTTTATGCCCAACATCTTTCCGGAGGCTCTCCGCTTTTGTTTTTAGGGCTCGCGGCGGGGTCTCTCGCCTGGGCTTGTTGGGATCCCCGCCGCCGCAGTGCTCTCGCGACTTTTTATGTTTCCTTCGCGCTTTTGGCGGCGGCGTACAGTGCGGTTGAGGAAACGAAAACCCCGGCCCGATCCGTTCTCCCCGTGGCCGAAGTGCTTTTTCAGGAGCAGGAGATTATCGGGCGGATCGTCGACTCTCCAGTACGTTCAGAAAAGGACGGAGGGATATCTTTTCAGCTTCAGGCAGAGGCGCTTCATGTCGGCGCAACGTGGCTTCGTTGCGATGCGCTTCTGCGCGTGGTTATAAAAAATCCGACAACAACGGCAGACTACGGCGAGCGCTGGAAACTCAAAGGACGTTATCGAGGCTATGAGGGAACGCGCTCTGGATCGGGGGGGTCTTTGTTTGCTGACGGGCCGGCGGCGATCCGACTTCGAGTGGCGGGGCCTTCGTTCAAGGCAATCTGTTACAAAGCCCGCCATCGCGCTTTACGGATTCTTTGCGCGGGGATGGACTCCTTTCCTGAACAGAATCAGTTGCTTTCCGCGTTGTTATTAGGCTACCGGAATGCCCTTGCTCCCTCGCTCTATCAGACGTTTGCCCATACGGGGACATTGCATATTTTCGCCATATCCGGGCTGCATGTGGGGGTTCTGGCGGCCATTTTGATTGCTGCGCTGAAGATGACAGGTGTTCCTCGGACTCTTTGGGGGATTTTTTTAATCCCTGTTCTTTTTTTCTATATCGTTTCAACCGGGATGAAGCCGAGCGCCTTTCGGGCGTTCACCATGGCGGCAGTTTATTTCGCCGCACCGCTGGTCGGGCGGAGACCCGACCCGGTCTCCGCGATCGCGCTATCCGCAATCATTCTGCTGGCGATGAATCCCTTTCAGATTAACGACCCGGGATTTCTCCTCTCCTTCACTGTCGTGAGCGGGATAGTGATGGTTCATGGCTATACGATCCGCCGGCTCTCCGGATTTTCCCGCCCCGGATGGGCGATTCCGCTGGCGCAGCTCAGCGGGCCACGTCCTCTCATGGCCCTGATACGCACGATCGGGCTTCTGGCCCTAACTTCGGTTGCGGCCTGGATTTTTTCTGCGCCCTTAACGGCTCGGTTTTTCAACACCCTTTCTCCTGTGGCACTTGCGGGCAATCTGTTCATTATTCCGCTCACGTTTATAATTTTGTTAACCGGTTGCCTGACGCTCGTGTCAGCGCCGGTCTCACTGGCTGTCGCCGTTGTGTTTAACCACGCCAATCGGGTTTTTGTGAGCTTGTTGATCTACACAATTCGGCTGATCGGAGGACTGCCTGGCTCTTATGTTTTTGTCCGCTCGCCATCGTCCGCGGTTCTGGCGCTTTGGTATGCGGGGTTGGTTCTTTTTTTGACCGGTACGGCCCGGTTGCGCAAGCTGGCGGTTTTTCTGTTATTGGGGGCTGTGGTTTTGTGGGGAAGCGGCGGGCAGCATCCATTTAACGGAATAGAGGTTCACAAGTCGGGGACATCTGCGACGCTCATCCGGATATCCCCCGCGCAGTGGGTCTTGGCGACAGACGGGAGTGAATACAGCACCGCCCGAACGATCCGCCGATTACAGTGGGAGGGTATCAACCGGTTGCACGCGCTGGTTGTGAGCGACCGACGGGCTGGGACGGAGGCCATTGAGGTGCTCTGCAGAACCTTCCGCCCGGAAGAGCTCTGGATTCCGCCGGAACGTCAGGGGGAGTTGAGTTGTTTTGAAGAACCCGGGAGCCCCGCTCTTCTATCAGGGCGCCCCGAATGGATCCTTGGCACGGGGGCTCTCAGCATTTCAACAGGTTACTGAATGCCGTCCAGCGACACGGCGGAGATTTCCAGCTCGTCCACCAGCTTTTTAAAATCACTGGAGTCGCGAACGACATTGAATTCATCCCGCGACATCCAGGCCAATGCAAGATCCGGATCGACCAGCTGAATACCGCGCTGCAGGGCGGCCATTGCTTTGGCCTGCTGACCGTTTTGAACCTGAACCTGCGCCAGCAGAAAATAGATTGGAGCCACGTTGGTCACTTCCCGCGTGAGTTCCGTCAGGAATTCGGCGGCTTCTTTCCATCGCGCCAGCTTGGTGAGGTAGAGCGCGTAGTCCTGCAGGGCGTCCAGATCGTTGGGTCTCAAGTCGATGTATTTTTCATAATGGAAAATGGCCGAATCGGGCGTTCCCATTTTCCGATAGAGTAGCGCGAGGTTTCTATGGCAGATGGGGCTCTCGGGCTGCAACTCGAGGGCGTGCAATAGATTTTTTTCAGCCTTCTCATATTCCTTGGCGCCGATGTAGGCCGTGCCCAGATTGTTCACGACATCAAACGACTCCTCCTCCTTCAGCGCTTGCTCAAGGTATTCGGCGGCCTTTGCGTATTCTTCCCGCTGAATGCAAAGCATTCCCATCGAGCGGTGCAACCCCTCGATTTCTGGATAGATCTCGACCACCTTTTGAAAGTTTTCCAGTGCGGTGTCCGGCTCGTTCATCGACAGAGCCTGCTGCCCCATAATGATGTGATAGGCCGCCTTCTTTACCCACTTGCTCGAAAGGGGTTTTTCGCCCGGAACTCCCTCGTCGCCTCCCTGGTCGGCGACCTGTTGATACTCCATCACCCAGGTTGCTTCTGATGGCAGGGTGTGGCGCGGGATAAACGCGACTTCTCTGGTTGGAACTTTCCGAGAGACGGTCCGCTCGTTCAAAAAATCCCGGATCACGATGGCAGTCAAAGCAACGGACACAAGGAGGGCCAGTCCACCGAAGAAAAGCGAGGCGGTGCGGGTGCGCTGCAGATCCCGCTGGCGCTGTTCAATAATTTCCTGTTTCACCTGAGGGGTGAAATCTTTTTCAAAGTCGTGGGGGTCACTTTGATAAATATCACGGAGTTCATCTTTTCGTTTCATGGGAGGCTCCTAGGGGCTTGAATGAAAGTCGGCCGATTAGGCCTTTGGTGAAAAAATGGGGTAAGTGACGGGATTTGAACCCGCGACATCCAGAATCACAATCTGGCGCTCTAACCAACTGAGCTACACCTACCAATCTCCGAAAGTTGGCGAGGTTAGTCAAACGAGAGCAAAATGCAACGTTTATTCTGGCGCTTAACTGTAAAAAATTAGTCAATTTTGATTCTCCAGAGTGACCATAGCGATTTCCAGCTGGTGTAGAAGCGTCTGAAAAGACTCCGTATCGCGGATCGTATCGAACTCCTCCCGATGCAGTTCGATCAGCATCAGATTGGGACTGAGATAGCGGGCAATACTTTTTAGCGCATTGATCGCCGGCACCACATTGGTGGCGCTGGCCTCTGTTTTTGCCAGCAGGAGATAGAAGGGAAGAGCCTCTTCATCTTGTTGTTGGGCACAGACTTTTCTCAAAAATGCCGTGGCTCGTTCTGTTTCACCAAAGCTAATTAAATACCCCGCATAGAGCTCGACTATCTCGAGGTCTGGCTCGTAGAGAGAAAGAGTGGTCTCCAAATGGCGCAGTGCTTTTTCCGGGAGTTCCATTTTCTGGTAAAGCAGGGCGAGGTTCTTATGACACCCCGGATGATCTGGATAAAGGGCCAGAGCCTGCAACAGATATCCTTCAGCCTCATCAAGCCGTCCCGCCGCCATCAGTGCAACCCCGAGGTTGCTGATGGCCGGGAAGGAGGCCTTTTCCATCAGCGCTTTTTTCAGCGGCTCAATTGCCTTTTCGAAGAGGTGCTGTTTTAGATACGCTGTCCCCAATGCTTCGTTGACCCCCTTCATATCCGGAAAAATTTGTAAGGCTTCTTCGAGGTGATCCGCCGCCGCTCCATAGTTTTTCCGGGAGAGAGCCTGATTTCCCACAATCCAATGATAGGCCGCGTTTTTGATCCATTTGGTCGAAAGGGATCGATCCCCCTCCTTTTCCGCTGCTGCATTATTGACGGATGCACCATACATCAGCACCCATTCCTCCTCTTCAGGAAGCGAATAGAGAGAGACATTCTGGCTTTCGGCATGCGGTGCTGCGATCTGCACGGCGGCGGGCTTGACGCGAATCTCGCGTGTAAGCAATGAGACCAAGGCTACAGTGAGCCCTATAAAGAGCAGGGCAGAAAGAGAGAATTGAATATGATGGCGTCGAAGCCGGGCTTCCAGCTCCGGTGGCATTTTCAATTTATACTCAGGCTCTTCTTCGACCTCCGGTGGGGCGAGATAGATATCCTGAGGGTTTCCGCCGAACTTTTTCATTTAAATGCGAACCTCTTGCTGTAGGGCGGCATCGGCCAGCACAAGCGCGGCCATTGCCTCCACGATCGGGACGGCGCGTGGCAGCACACAGGGATCGTG
>JAEIOF010000061.1 GCA_016342445.1 Verrucomicrobiota bacterium
GATACTCCGCGCACCGATCTTTTCCAAGAGCTGGAAGCCCCCGCCTCCGGGGGGTCGTTCAGCATCACCCTCGATTCCTATGAAGTGGCGGGTTTCCGATTTGATGGCTATGAAACGTGGCGCGACGCCAACTTCACGCAACCGCAAATCGACGCCGGCCTCGCCGAACCCGAGGCCGATCCCGACGGAGACGGACGCACCAACCGGGCCGAGTTTAATGCGGATACCGCGCCGCAGGATGGCGATGATTTTTTTCAGTCCGAACTCACCTTTTCCAATGATTGGAAAACAGTTTCGCTCAGCACCTCCGCGCGGCGTTTTTACAACATTGATTATGCCACGAATTTGATGGAAGGCCTCTGGTTTCCAATGCTTGGAAACGAACAGGGAACCGGCGTCGATCTATCGGTTGTCGATACCAACCAGCACCCTTGCGCCTTTTATCGCGTCCAGGTCAGCCCTCTGTAGCGAAGGTTGAGTTGTCGGGTTATCCCTAAACGGAAAGTGAAAATATGAAGAGTCGATCGATTTTGCAAACCGCAGTTTTTTGCAGTGTGGGGATTGTATCCGGGCAGGGGGGTGCAATGGGGGCGGCGGAGAGTCCCGAGTCTCAAAACAACGGAGTTATGCTGAATCAGCATCCGAATATTGTTTTTATCGTTGCAGACCAGTGGCGCAAGCAGTCTGCCGGTTTCTGGTCGAAAGAGCCTTACCGTTCTGCCATTCACGATGCGGGCGATCCGGTTCACACGCCGAACCTCGACCGGCTGGCGGATCAGAGCGTCGTGCTGACTCAGGCGATCAGCACCTTCCCGCTCTGCTCTCCCTATCGCGGCATGATGCTCTCCGGAAAGTTGCCGCACCGCAACGGCGTGATTCTGAATTGTAATGATCAGCGGCCGGCCTCTCAGCTGCGCGAGGATGTGATCTGCGTCAGTGATGTGTTGCAAGAAGCCGGGTATAGTTTGGGGTATATCGGCAAGCTGCATACCGATTATCCGACCCCGAATCTTCCGGGAAAGAAGTATGCGACGCCTCCGCTGGCTTCCGGGAGAATCTGGGATGCCTACACGCCGCCGGGGCCGAAGCGTCACGGGTTTGACTACTGGTATTCCTACGGGACGTTTGATCAGCATTTCAATCCGCACTATTGGGATACAACCGGTCGATACCATGAGC
Organism: Verrucomicrobiota bacterium; assembly: GCA_016342445.1. GTDB lineage: Bacteria > Verrucomicrobiota > Kiritimatiellia > Kiritimatiellales > Tichowtungiaceae > Tichowtungia. The sequence continues at coordinate 1,180 of JAEIOF010000061.1, forward strand.
CGCATGAATGGTCGCCGGATCACGACGCGAAAATGGCGGAGTCCTATATCCAAAACAAGAAGGGGCAGCGCAAAGAGGGCGCGCCGTTCGGTCTGTGGGTTTCGATCAACCCGCCTCACCATCCCTATGACCAGTGTAAGCCGGAGGATCTGGTGCCGTATCAGGGCGCCTCGTGGGAAGAGCTGGCGGTGCGTCTGAATGTTGATCAGAGCAATGACGTCATGCGCAATCAGATCAAAAACTACTTTGCGCTGGTGACCGGTGTCGACCGCGCCATCGGACGGGTGTTGAACGCCATTGAGGAGGCTGGGCTGGCGGAGAACACAATCGTGATTGTAACGTCTGATCACGGCGAACACATGGGCAGCCAGAATCTCACAGCGAAAAATTATCCCTATGCCGAATCGCAGGACGTTCCGTTTCTCGTGCGCTGTCCGGGGCGGATTGCGCCGCGAACCGACGATCTGCTGATCGGCACCTGCGACATCATGCCGACCCTGCTCGGGCTGGCCGGGCTGGATTCGATGATTCCGGATGATCTGGACGGCTCGGATTATGCCGAGTTGCTACGGGACATCCCGTCCGCGGTTCAGCGTCCGGAGTCAGTTTTTTTCTTCAGAAATATTAATGCCCCCGTTGATTCGAACGGGAAGGTGCATGATTTCATTACGGACTTCATCGGGGTGAAGACCTCCGCGCACTCCTTCTGGATCAGCCGCAAGGTCAAAAACTGGGCGGAGGTCGGCCTCTATGACATCGTCAACGATCCGTATCAGCTCAACAATCTGGCCGAAACCGATCCGGTGTTGAGGGCGGAGATGGTTGAAAAACTTCGCGCCGCGATCCCCGTGCGCTTTCCGATAGAAAAGCTGCATCCCGAAGTCGCCGCCCGGTTAAACGCCGCCGGAGAATAAGCAGGAGAGCCTTCAGAATGAAAAAACAGATCGCCGTGTTGTTGTTGAGTGCATCCGGTGTGCTGGCGGGAGAACCCCGCTCGGCGCTCTGGCAGGATTTTGTTGAAGCCGGCGAGCAGGGGCGAACGCCCGTCTTGCCGGACTTTTCCTATGCCGGCTATCAGTACGGCGAGGCCGCCATTCCGGATGTGGACTATACCGTGTTTGACGTCACCGACTACGGTGCGGTGGCTGACGACGGCGAATCGGATCGCGAGGCGATTGAGGCGGCCATTGCCGCCGCCGAGGCGAATGGATCCGGCGTGGTTTTCTTTCCGGCCGGCCGGTTTTGCATCAACGAAAAGCGGGGCGGTAAAGAGCCGATCGTGATCGGCCGGGGGCGGATTGTTCTGCGCGGCAGCGGCAGCGGCGCGGGCGGCACCGAGCTGTTTATGAAATATCCCCTGGAGCCGCTGAATCCGGCGCAGTTGTGGACGGTTCCGTATATGTTCCAGTTCCGCATTCCTCTCACCGTGGAGCGCGATCGGCGGCTGACAACCATTACCGTCGCTGCGGCGCGTGAATCCTTTCAGGTGACGGTGGCGGATGCCTCCGGGCTGCAGGCCGGCGATCGGGTTGCGTTGCGATTGAATGATCCTTCCGCAACCGATACTTTTTTGGCGCCGTATAAAGCAGAGGCGGGATGGAAAAAGGCGCTGGCAGGCAATCTGGTCAATGAACGCCATTGTATTGCTTCTGTTGACGGGAATCTTCTCACCTTTACGGAGCCGATTCATGTCGATATCGACCCGGAGTACAACTGGAACCTGTACAGCTTTGTTTACATGGAGGGGGCCGGAGTTGAGGATATCGCCTTTATCGGTGACTGGGATGAGCGGTTTGTTCACCACAAAAATGCGCTTCACGATTCCGGCTGGAGCGCGATCGATATGCAACGCTGCGTCAACTCCTGGATTCGTCGTTGCCGGTTTGACAGTTGGAATCAGTGCGTGAAACTGACCCAGTGTGTGGCCGCCTCGGTGATCGACTGCACGATTGAGGGCACCCCGGGACACCGGGCGATTGCCAGCGAGGGCGGATCGTACGGCGTGCTGATCGGGCGTTGCACCGATACTGCCGGGCAGTGGCACGGCCCCGGCGCCAGCAGTCTAAGCGCGGGCGCAGTGATCTGGCGGTGTGAGTGGCCGGAAACCTCCTCCATGGAACTGCACGCGTCACTTCCGCGGGATACCCTGTTTGACGCGGTGGACGGCGGCCTGCTTTACGCCCGTTTCGGCGGAGCGGTTACCGCGTTGCCGAATCATCTGCGCGGGCTGGTGCTGTGGAACTATCATCAGAAAGGCCCGGCCATTAAGCGGTTCAGTTTCTGGCGGGACGATACAAACTGGGGGCGGGTCGTGATGCCGGTCATCGTCGGATTTCATGGTTCGCCGACCACCTTCGTTGAAGAAGAACTCCAGGTTCTGGAATCCTGCGGAGAGCCGGTTGAGCCGGAGTCGCTTTACGAGGCTCAGCTGGAGCTCCGCCTCGGCACGCTTCCCGAATGGATCAAGCAGGTTGGAAAATAGGCTGATTTATTCACAACTGAAAAGAGTGAACTCTTGGCTGTAAATCTCCCGGTTCAATCCGAGTTTTTTCTCCCGTTATTTCCAAATCAACCGTTGTGCACCTTCCTGCGGGGGGAGCCGGCGGGTGCTTCAATGCGTTTCCTAATGCAATAACCGTTACCGTCCGGCGTCAGCCCGCCCGCAGGGAGCTCTGCCTCGGGGTGACCCGCCCGTCTGGCGTTGCCGGAAATCACATCTGTCGTTTCCGCAGATTACACCTGTCACATAGTGCGACCCGTCGCATAAGGTCATGACTTATCGGCAATGCAAACATAAGGAGGCGCGGCAAGCTTAAAATCGTAAAGATGTGTGATTCTTATTTGGAAGCGAAACGGAATAACAAGGAAGGGACGGTTCATATGAGTAAGACGAAAAAACAGAGGTTCGGAATCATGATGGCAGTTAGTGTGCTGCTGGTATTTCCATTTATTGGAACTGCCGCGCAACCTGCCAATACATACAATGTGGTGGTCGATGGAGGCGCTGCGGGAGATGGTGTAACCGATGATACGTCCGCGATCAATGCTGCCGTCGCCGCCGCATATTCACAGGGGAAGGATGTCTATTTCCCTGATGGTGATTATCTGATCAGTGGAACGATCGGCTCGCTCGACGGGGTCAGTTTCTACGGAGAGGCGGACGGGCTGTCCGTCATCAAAGCAGTCGGCTCATTCCAAACCATTGGCGACACGGTATGGGGCAACTCTGTTGACAACATCAACATCGAAGACCTGCATTTCCTCAATGTCGGCATCTCTTATGCCGGCGGTTATTATAAAAGCTATTATGCTGTCCGTCGCTGCATCTTTATGGTCAACGATGCTGCGAGCGATGGACAGATCCAGCTCAACTGGCAGTATATACAGGACGGTCTTGTTGAGTATTGCCTGTTCCTGCGACAGAGCAACTGTCAGGGCGTGGGGATTTCCAATTACAAGACATTGCGTTGCGAGGTGCGGGAAAATGTGTGGGGGCTGGATCTGAACCATATCGATTGGCTGGCGACGGAGTGGACGGGCTATTCAGCCTGGAGCAACCTGCTCGTCAAGCTTGACGCACTGCGTTCTCTCAATGAGTTGGACTGGGATCAGGGGCGCTTTAAATGCGCTTACTATCCCAACCGGGTTGTTGATGAGAAGATCTACGAGAACATTTTCAACGGAAGCCCGTACTATGATGACAGTGTGCTGATTCGTGACCATGTGGTCTATACGAAGGATTACACCAACCTGGAAGTTGTCGGCAACTGGATGCGTGGCTGGCCAATGAGCCCTGCGGGCGGTCTGAAGCTGCGGAATGCCTATGGACCGGCGGTCGTTGCCGCCAACCATTTCGTCAACACTCCGCTTCTGCAGTACACCTACCAAACAACCGATGTGCCGGAAGTTTATGAGAATGTAATGATTTACCGGAACTATTTCACCATTACCCCTGATGCGGATGAGACATATAACCGTCGCGGCATCAGCTACTGGGAAGATGCGGCTATTGGCGGTGATGCCAACATCCAGTACCATGAAAATGTTTTCAACTGCGAACCAAACGCTCCCAATGCCAACATAAACATTACATATGCAGGAAACCCGGCGGAGCACATCGTCTATAATTCCAACGTCTTCGAGGGGACGACCAACCTGATTCCATATGTTGCTGACGAAGTCAGCCTGTCATATACAACAGGCGCACCCACCAACAATCTTTCCGCGTATGCCGCGTATCCGGCTCCAATGCCTGATATTCCGGAATATGGAGCGGTTGTGGCATTTGAGGCGGATTTCAGCGGGGAAACAATCTCCAGTCTGACGGCTAATGGATGGACGTTCTCCGAGCAGACGGGCGTGGAGTCTGTCGGTCTAACCAGCGAGAGCGACCTGATGGGGGCGGATAAGGACTTTCTGCGCATTGGCGGAAATTCTATCAGCCAGCCGTACGGTCAGGTTTCGTTTGGGGATATCAGCAAAGGACGGCTCACGCTCAAAACGTTCACGTCCAGCAGTTACAGCAACGCACGCATCGAATTGCTCGATTCTCTCGGCAATGTGCTATTCGCATTCCGTTTAACGTCCCCCATCCAGCTGAGCGTTGAGAACACGGTAATCGGCTACACCGCCAACCCCATGCTCAACAGCGCTACGCACAACCTGTTGAGTGCAGGCAACAGCATTACCGTATTGAGCATCGAGTGGGACGGAACCAACTGTTTCTGGCGGGCCCTCAATATGAATGCGGATAGCGGCGAAGCGATCATGAACACTGGTTTTGTAAAGGATTCGTTTGGCTCGGCTGGAATTCCTTCTCAGATCCGGTTCGACACGGAAACCTATAATAATACCGCCCGCATATTCGGCGTAACAGATATCAAGGTGACCGAACCGTACGTGCCGCCGACGGTCACGCTGTTGGAAGACGGGTTTGAGAGCAGTTTTGATCTCTGGATCGATGGCGGAACAACCGACTGGGATCGCGATACGTCGCAGAAAAACAGCGGCAGCTATTCCGCTCATGCGGGATCGGCCGATAACGATCTGATCTCCGACAATCTCGACACCGCCGGATACAGCTCGATGACCATTGAGTTCTGGTACCGGGATGATGACATCGATGATGGAGACGACATCTACTTGCAGCTGTACAACGGGAGCAGCTACATCAATCAAGTCGAGCTCGGAAATTCGACAGAAGACCAATGGCATTTTTATCAGACGACCATTGAAAATTCCGGCGCGGATGCCGTTTATTTCCGCTCGGACTTCCGGCTCAAGTTCGAAGGCACCTCCATTGATAAGGGGGAAAATCTGTGGATTGATGATGTGAAAGTCACGGTTCAGTAAGATATCCGGCATAGAAAAGATGCGCGGCGGTCCTTGCGACCGCCGCGCTTTTCATTAGGGGTATCGGGGTGTGAATACGGTAGCCGACACACCGTTAAGGCATTTTCGAAGCAGACCATAGAGCCGTCACTATAGTGGTTTGGCAGATCTTTTCAGCCTGAAGGTGTACGAGCGACCGGATAGATTGGCGGCCTGAACGTGGATGAAAAGTTGGTTGTCGATTTTCTGAAGGGTTACCCGTTTTTCCGGATCCGTCAGTTCCGGTTCGGAGGCTAGCAGTTCGCTGATTCCGGCGGCGGTGAAGCGATTCAGTTTGTCGCTATCCATAAACGGTTCTGTGATCGGATGAATCACCAGCGTAATAACGCGTTGTTCGCTTGAAACCGGTGAAACGGAGATGTCCAAATCAGCCAGGCGATGCTGCGTCGAGACCAGTGCCGGCGTTTCTGCGGCCAGATAACCGACGGAGCCCGGTTTTCTGAAGTCCGCCGCCAGAATATACTGGCGGTTTTCGGCGACCGCCCGCAGATCCGCCGTGTCGGCTAAAATCCGGACATCGGGAGTGGCCTGATACTTCGCCTGCATGCGTTCCTTCATTCCGGGGAGCAGCAGTTCCTGCCGGCCGTCGCCCTTCAGGAGGACGATTTCGTCGTCGGACAGAAACCAGGTGGCATCACCGTCACGCAGAAGCGAGGTCTTCAGGATATCCGCATGAATTACATCTTCGGTCTCGATCAGGCCGCGTTGAATCCCCGGACGGGCCTGGAACTCGGCAAGGCGGCCGTTTTCAATAACAAAATCATCTCCTTGATACACCCAGCCGGCGGCATGGGTGGCGAGTGCGGTCATCAGAGCCGCTCCCATAAAAAACGGCTTATTCATGGGCTGCGCCTCCGTTTATGATCGTGAGTCGATCGAGTATTGCGCCGGTGTCGTCCGTTATCTGAATTCGGTTTCACTGGCTTCGCCATAAATGCGGGTTGCGGTGGCCTCGTCCGGGCCGCCGCCGATGATCAGTGGACAGTCGAGTTGCAGGGTTTCGTAGAGGTGGGTGTGGCCGGCGATCATCAAATCGACCCGTGCGGTTTGCAGGATTTTCAGCCAGCGGGTCTGGTAAGGCTGACTGCATTCACTGATCCACTGCTCGGACAGGTGGCGCCGGACGGGAATGTGGCTGCAAACTACCCGGAAGGGGGCCTCCTTCCACTGGTCGGTTTGAATCACCCGCTTGATCCATTCAAACTGTTTTTCACGGTAGTCATCGAACGCCGCCAGAGCCTCGTAGTCGTTCCAGAAATCGGGTTTGTCTTCGCCGGTATCGAGCATCATGAACTGTACCGGCCCCTGGCGGAAGGTGTAATAGTTGGTGTCGGGCGACGGGGTGCTGAGATAGCGGCCCATGGCGCGTGCATGCGTGCCGCGGCACTCGTGGTTTCCGCGCAGGTAATGAATCACCCGGCTGGCCGTTCGGTCTGCCAGTTTGGCGTAGATGAAGTCGCGGATATTCCGCTCCTCATTAATCGTTGTCACCATGTCCCCGTTCAGCAGGATGAATTCCGAGGGCTGTTTGTCGAACTGTGCGATCAGTTTGTCGAAGACGGCGTGGTTTTCGTGGAGGTCATTAAACACGGTGAAGCGGGTGTTTGACGATGCGGCGGGCATCACGAACGTGTGCGTTTCAGTCTGGATCTGCATCCCGAATTTGCAGGGCCATTGGCTTGAAAGGCATGGGCGGGCCTGGAGGCGGTAGGTAATGGACCGGGTCGCTGTCGGGAAGCGCAATGAAATCGTGTGGCAGGTTTTGAATGTATCCACCAGCCCCATCGTTTCGGGCATTGCCTCTTCAAGCGGGCCGCCATCCGCTGAAAATTCAGCCCCGATGGCAGCGTCGTGCGAGGTGAAGATCAGCAGATCGATGCGCCCGGGTTCGGCGTAGGTGATTGCGGGCGCGGATGTAAAACTGAAATCGGGGGCAGGGCGTTCTTCCCCGGGGCTTTTGCCGGCCAGAGCTGTCACGATCCCGATCAGCGACACGATGCCGAGGCCTGTGATGAAACTGCGCCGACTGGTTCTATGCATGTGTTTCCCTGCCGTAGTTCTTGCGTATAAACGGAAAGGGGCCGAGAGGCCCCTCTCCGAGTTTTTCAACGAACCTATCGAATGGTGATAAAGGCGGTTTTAAGCGTCGGCACCTGCAGGTCAAAGGTCAGCGTGGCAACATCGTCCGCAATTTCAACCTTCGGCTCAATGCTGACCCACTGCGCATGTTCCAAACATTGGAAACTTTTGTTTTCGATGTCGGCGGCGGGCAGCTTAATGATCACATTTTCGGAGGTGTCGTAGATGACGTTGGTGGCGGCGACGGAGATGCCTCCCTCGATGTTGTGCGCGTGCACGTGGAACGGGTGGCCGCAGGCGATGGTCTGGCCGGGGCCGCCCATTTTAAAGAGCAGTTTGGTCCAGCTTTCCTGCCGCACGCGGTTGAAGTAGGCCATATAGAACTGGGCCGTTCCAAGCGGGTAGCAGGTGGTGTAGACCGTGCCGCCCAGTTCGTTGCTGAAGAGCCCTGAACCCGGGAATTTAACATCAAACTCCGCACCTTTGATGGTGGAGAGCGTTTCGACGCCTTCGGAAAATTCGAGCACGCCGATCGGGTCGGCGCAGCGCTGGGCGCACATGCGCGGCTTCACGCCGCCGTCCATTGCGCCGAAGAATGATTCTTCGAGCTCTTCGAGCGAGTAGGCTGAGTCGTTGAGCCCAATGCGCGACACGTTTTTGACGCCGATCAAATCACCGAAGCCGCGCTGGACGAGCACTTCGATGCTGGGCAGGTCGAGAATAATCTTCTGGCTGAGCAACTTCTTGATTTCGTCGTCGGAGTAGCAGCGCAGGGTCTGGTCGGAGACGGCGAAGATGTCGCCTTCGCTGCCTTCGATGCTGCGGGTGAAGCTGTGGCTGATTCCGAGGATGTAGAACACCTTGCTCCATTCGGTGGAATTGCCCTGCAGGTCGTTGAGCGATCCGCCGCCCTTGGCGAACTTGGAGAGATCTTCGCCGGTGTACATCTTGACGCCGCCGCCGGAGGCCCCGGCTCCGGTCCATTTGTGGCCGGCAATATCGGGGTTGAAAAGAATTTTCACACCGCGCGCTTTGCGGTCGTCGAGTTTGAGCCCCATCAGCGCGTCAAACATTGCGCGCTGTTTGCCGAGCGCTTTGCCGAAGCCGCGGTCGGCATAGGTGTTCATACCCATGTTGTCGAAATGGTTGATGGTGATGCCGCGCGATCCGAAGAGGATTCCGTTGGTCATTTCCCAGATCGAATAGTTGTGCGTGCCGGAGTAGGGGCCGCAGCGCGGGGAGTTTTCAAGTTCCGGGTAGATATCGGCGTCGCGGTCGAGCTCGGCGATGGTCTGGCGCGAGTAGCTCGGGACGGTGGTGATCGGCGGCTCTTCGGTGTAGGGAGGCATGTGCGGGCGGATGAGGTAGTGGTTATCATCTGCTGTGAAGATCTCCATCAGCCCGTTCCAGTCGCGCTTCTCAATGCTCTGCACATCGGGAATGGAGGACATCAGACCAATGCGCATTTCCGGCTTGGCGGCCTTGAGGGCGTCGGTGAGTTTCTGCGCCGGTTCGCTGAGCGCGGCCCAGGCGAGCTCCAGCCATTTGGCGCGCCACGGGTGCGGTTTGCCGGGTGCGGTGACGGCGGCGACGACCTGCTCGCGGGTGACGCTTTCTTCGCCGACCAGTTTGGCGAAGCGGTCGAGGCAGTGGTCGCAGAAGCATCCGCCGTAGCCCATTTCGCCGCCGTGGTTGTGCAGACGCCAGTCGTCTTCGACCCACAGGGCGACGGGGTCGATGCCTTTGGCGAGATAGACAAAGTAGTCGCACAGATATTTCTGCCATTCTTCGCAGAGCGGGCAGGCGGTCATGCCGTTGTCGGCGCCGGTTTCGCCGACCATCAGGCGGAAGTTCTGGCCTTTGTGGAGGTTGCGGCCGCGGGAGCAGTGGTAGGTTGTGGTCCACGGGTTGACGCTGGTCTCAACACCATATTTTGCAAACATCGCCTGCGCTTTTTTGATCGCGGCGATCCAGGGTTCGGAAAGTTCTTCGGTCGGATGGCCGGAGCTGCGCTCTTCGGGCATCAGCAGGAACATCACTTCGTTGATGGTCGATTCCTGAATGAAGGTTTCGAGCTGTTTGAGGTTTTCTTCCAGCCCGTTGAACGGGTCGAGGCCGTAGCGCAGAATGATTTTAAACGGTTCGGTATTTTTCATGGGGTTCCTTTCCAAAGTCTGGAAAAAAGAGTATCGGTGCCCGCCTGTTTTACACAACGGAGAATATGCGCAATCGATGGTTATGATTTACGACACGCACCGCCTGTCTTATTTCTTTTTACGTCTGGCGCGCGCGGCAATTTTTTTACGATAGTCGGTGGCCGAGAGGCCGGTCTCTTTGCGGAAGGTGTCTTCAAAGCGGTTGGTGCTGTTAAATCCCGATTCGCGGGCGACGTGCGAAACCGGACGGTCCGTTTGTTCGAGCAGCTCTTTGGCCCGTTCAATGTGACAACGGCTGATCTCTTTGTAGACCCCGTGTCCGACGATGTCCTGAAAGCGCCGCTCCAGAGAGCGGCGGGAAATGGGCATGATGCTCATGACATCGGAGACATCGATAAAGTGGCCGGAATGGTTGCGGATGTAGCGCAGGGCATCGGCCACATAGCGGTCTTCCACGGTCAGAAAGTCGGATGAGTTACGCAACACGACCCCCCGTGGAGGGATGACCACATGGTTGTTTTCCAGCGGCTGGCCCCTCATCAATGTGTCAAGCATCGCGGCGGCCTGATAGCCGAACTCCTCGCCCGACAGCGCGATGCTGGAGAGATGGGGGTTGGCCAGGTTGCAGAGAATTTCATCGTTATCCACACTGAGCAGGCAGACATCTTCAGGAACCCGCAGTCCGAGATGACGGCAGGCCTGTAGAATTCCGTAGCCCACGCGGTCGTTGGATGCGAAGACCCCGACCGGTGGTACCAGTTGTTTCAGCGCATCCAGATAATAGCTGCTCTCGATCCAGGTTTCATTGAGCTGCCGGGCATTCGTGGCCGGACGAATCCAGCATTTGGTGCAGTTGGCGCCGTGATCGGAGAGGGTTTCGATAAAGCCGTTGCAACGCGCAATGGAGTAGCCCCATTCTTTGGGGCCGATGAATGCAAAGCGATCCAGATTGTGTTCCAGTAGATGTTCGGCCGCCATTTTCCCGATGGCCGCATCGTCGAATGTGACTGCCGGGAACGGGATCTCTTCCGATGGGCAGGAGGTTGTGACGACCGGGATCCCTTTTCCGGCCAGCATGCGGAGATGCTCTTTTTGGTAGGCGGGGGCAATGATACCGTCCCCTTTCCATTTTTTCAGTTCCGCCCATGTGGAGAATGCAATGGGTTCCTCGCTGCGGATGTCGATTTCCCACGGGCCGTGTTTTTGTGTGTAGGCAATGATTCCCCGTACGATCTGGCGGGCGAAGCCGGAGTTCAAAGAAAACCGCAGTGCCACTTTTTTGCGCTCTATCATAAATGATTCCCCTGTTTGCCAATGGCGCAAATTAAACAGCCATTCTGCGCCAATGTCAATAGCGGACAAGGGGCGGGAAGAGTCCGGTGAAAAGGAACCCGCCTTATCCGGGCGGGTTCTCGCTTCGCAGCCCTTGGCGCTCCACTTATTTCATCGGCAGCACATCTTCAATGGTTGTGCCGAAGCGCAGTTCGTCGATGTAGCCCGTAGCAACGGTCCCCTTGTCGAAGCTGAGTTTCTTGATCGCATTGAGGGTCAGTCCGGAGATGCTCACGGATGCTTCCGCAGATAACTCTGCGTCTCTCAGATCAGCCGGATTGAGAAAGGCGGTGACTTCTCCGTCATTGGAGTCGGAGCCGGCATTTTCCACCTTAAGAATCACCAGAGTGAGATCCGTGGGGCGTATACCTTCTTTGCTTTCGAACAAGCCGTCTTT
>JAEIOF010000062.1 GCA_016342445.1 Verrucomicrobiota bacterium
AGCATGTTTCCGGCTTTCCAGCCGTCCTGCGTGACGACATAAACATCGTCCTGCATGGTCTCGGCCCAGTAGTCCATCAACAGCTGATAGACCTCGTACTTGCCGACCAGCTCGGCGTCGGCAAAGCGTGCCAGCAGATCCTCGGAGAGGTCGTGAATCAGCGCTTTCACATCATCCCCGACGGCCAAACCCTTCAGCCGCTCTTCGTGCGCGGTCTTCCAATCATTGGAAAGCGTCTGCGTCCGTTCGGCAAAAGTCTTAAACTCGGGGTGCTCCAAAATGACGGGTTTTACCTTGGCGGTTTCAACCCGGCAGTCGCTGTAGCCTTCGCGTCCATTGTCGGCAAACAGCTCGCTCCGCAGGCTCGGGAAGACGCTCCAGTATTCCTCCAGCGCATCAACATCCGCATTCGGAATGCCGCCGTTAAGGTGGGCGGTCAGATCGTGCAGGTCTTCGGGCTCGCTGGAGTCGATGTAGCGCGGGATATTGAGGTTAAAGTCGTTCTTTTCGATCTCGGCCACCGAGACCATCCGGGCATAGCGTTTCTGTTCGAGCTGTTTGTTGAAGGTATCGACGATTTGATGAATGTCGCGGCTGCGCAGGCGGTTTTTGTTGCCATCCTTCATAAAGCCTTTGGAGGCGTCGATCATGAAGATGCCTTTGCGGCTGTGCGCGTTTTCTTTATCCAGCACGATAATGCAGGCGGGGATGCCGGTTCCATAAAAGAGGTTGGCGGGCAGGCCGATAATTCCCTTGATGAATCCGCGCCGGATCAGGTTGCGCCGGATCTCCGCTTCGGCATTGCCCCGGAACAGGACGCCGTGCGGCAGAATGACCGCCGCCTTGCCGCTGCTTTTGAGCGATTTGAGGATATGCAGCAAAAAAGCATAGTCGCCGTTCTTGGCGGGCGGCGTTCCGTATTCAAAGCGTCCGAACGGGTCGTTATTCTCATCCACCCCGTTGCTCCACGATTTATAGGAGAAAGGAGGGTTGGCAACTGCAAAATCAAAGGTTTCCAGCGAACCGTCCGCCTTTTTCCAATAGGGCAAGGAAAGCGTGTTGTCCTTCCAGATTTCCGCCCCGGCATTGTCATGCAGGATCATATTCATCCGTGCCAGCGCGGCGGTCGCCACATCGTTTTCCTGTCCATAGATCGAAAGACCGCGTGGCGCTTCATCGGCCACCTTCAGCAGCAGCGAGCCCGATCCGCAGGTCGGGTCATACACCGTCATGTCCTGCCGGGTCTCTTTTGTGATCCCGACCACCTTCGCCAGAATGCGCGACACCTCGGACGGTGTATAAAACTGCCCCTTGCTCTTGCCGGACTCGGTGGCAAAATGACGCATCAGGTATTCGTAGGCATCGCCCAGTAGGTCGTCACCTTCCGCCCGGTTGGCGCTCAGGTTCATCCCCTCAAAGATCCCCACCAGCTTCGACAGCCGGTCCACCATATCCTTGCCCTTGCCGAGCTTTTCCTCGTCGTTGAAGTCGGCCAGATCGATTACGCCGCGCAGATCGTTGGCCTCCGCCAGCCGTCCAATGATCTTGTTGAGCTTGTCGCCGATCTCCTTGTCGTTACGGGCGGCCACCATATCGTCAAACGACCCGCCTTTCGGCACATCAATCAGGGATTTGGAGTTGCCGGCCGCCTTATCGGAAACATACTTCACAAACAACAGCGTCAGCACATAATCCTTGTACTGGGATGCATCCATCCCGCCCCGCAACTCATCGCAGCTCGCCCAAAGCGAGGAATACAGTTCACTCTTCTTAATCGCCATAAAATCAGCCTTTATTCAAAGTTCCAAACACAGGAATGTTTCTACACCTTTTTTCCAACCCTTGGAAAAGCAATCATCTTATTTTTCCAACCGTTGCCGTTTCTTGCAGTCACTTCTTTTCGGTGGGAATACGAAAAGCACTCTCGCCGTCGGCTCGGGTGGAAAGAAAAGCCCGGGGCTCATGTTTCCACTAACCCGGTCATGGTTAAGAGGCATAAATGTCCCTATGAATCTGAAGTAGCTGGCCGAGAAGTGCGCAGTGCATAGGCTGAATTTACTCCTTATGTACCGCTTTTTTCGGCCTATCTGCTTAGGGAGAGGAGGTTTTGTGTACCGTTTGGTTAGGCCTCCCTTGGGTTATCCGCTCGGTGCACGTGGCTTTGAGTGTCATGCCGGGATTGGCGTGCTTGAGCACGATGGCTTCTAGTTCCTCAATCTGGGCGGGTGCTGCAATGACATAGACCGCATCGTGACAGGGTATCGCAAGCTTCCATCCTCGCTGTCTTTCCAATTCAATGATCTCCAGGGCGGCGGCGTTGATGTAATCGGAGATGGTCCCTTGTGCATAGTAGCTGAGTAGATTGCCATTAAAGATCTTCTTTCCCGCTGCCGCTTCGATGACCGTTCCCGTCTCGGTGGTGGTGTGCCTGACGGGTTTGCCTGCGGGTCGTCTTAGCTGCTCTCGAAGTTGGTCAACTTTAGAGAGGAACTCGATGGATTCCGGCGCGGTTATCCCGAAGTTTTTCGCCGTTTTAAGTATGGAGCGGCTTCGGGTGTAGATAATGGGGTTGAATACTGTTTTGACCTGCTCAACGCTCATGCCTTCCGCCTGTGCTATGATGGTGTAGCCGTCACGGTCACACCCCAACTTTTGAGCAATGATAGTCGGTTCAGCCGCTTTGAAGTCCAGCTCAATTAGTACCTGCCCTTCAGAGCAACCTTTTGCCAGTAGAGCTGCTCGCTGGCTTTTGTTCGATTGAACATTCGGTTTGGATGCGTATAAGCGATTAGTGGTGCAAACCGTGTACGTCGGCTGCACGTTTTTTTCGCCATATACAATCGGTCGCCTATTCAGGATCTCGGCGAGCTTATGGGCTGGTTGCTCTACACGTTTTTTTTCTCGGAGGTAGTTTAACGAGAACCTCATTATTCGTGAGGCTTTATGATCGGCATAGTTCTGTGATCCGGGGGTATACCGAATCAGCCCCATTCTCTCCAACCGATGCAGCGACGCGTTGACCGTATCGCGATGCACCTTTGCCGCCCTCGCTATCGTCCGATGGGTTGCCACCACATCTTTGCAGAGTCCATCCTGCTGACTCTCCAGCGACTGCAAGGCTCGATATACTTTCTTGTCTGAGGGTTTAAGTTTGAAATTGTCCTCAGCGTAGATTCGTAAAGCCTTAGCCGACTTAAGATCATACCACTTCTGTTTGCTTTGCATTTTGTTCCTCTGCTTTGTCCGAATCGGACTTGGCCTTTTCAGGGTTGCGGGCTCTAACCTCCTTGTAAGGCCTTTGTTCCCACAAAGGACAGGCTTCCCGATTGCATTCGCGAATATCATTCGCTGTGAAATCCCGGCAGGATAAACACATTGCTGTGATTGCTGACCGCAAAGAGCCAGAATACGACTTTCGAAAGTGGTTTATTTTATCGGGGGCTTCCTGTGTCACGTACGCCAACATTTCCGACCGGGACATTGCCGTTGTTCCACCGCTTGGAATCTCAAGATAATCATTCATGATTCCCCCGATCTAAACAGTCACATTCAGCGCAAGGGGCTTCACAGGAGCAAAGACCCGTCGCGGTGGTAGTTCGTTCCTGAATCGGCGCGTGAGTCTGTGACTTTCCCCGTAGATTGGCCGGATTCCCACCCTTCATCCCCAAGCCTGCCCGGTTCGGATTCTTTCCGAGCCGGAACGGGAAAAGGGCGCAGTCGGTTACCTGACAGTCGCGGGGATTCTCTTCCCATCCCCCGCATTGTTTGCAGTGATCTTTAATCACGGTCAGCGGCCTGATGCCCGGAACAGATTTTCCAAGGCGTAGCGGGTGGCTGCTACAGCCAGCAGCACCGCACAAACGAACCTCCTGCGGTTGATCGCAACCGCACCAAAGGCAATGAAGGCGGATAGCCTTTAGAGGAGATGGGTGCTTTTTCATACCGTCACCTCCCGATGCTGAATGCCGGTGCGAGCAAGTTCCAACACTTGAGCCTCGTCTAGCCGCACCCGGCGGGCGCTGAATCGAATCGGTGTAAGTGCGCCCCGTTTTTCGAGTCGCTTAATGGTCATCGTGCAGCAATCCAAAATCTCTGCTGCCTGCTTACGGGTAATGAGCTTGGGCCGAGTGTTCAACGGCTTTTCAAGCTGTCGAATCCGTTTGAGTTGCTCGGTTGTAATGTCCGTTAGGACTACGGTTCCGTCTGATTCCATGATCTTCATCTGTCTGCCTCCTGCACATTGTTCTCTGTGCTTTTCTGTTTCGTATAGGCCAGAAAAAAAGCCCGCACCTCTTATTGAGATGCGAGCAATCCTAAACAGTACGAAACCACTGTAAACACAGGGCAAATGCAGGGGCTAAGCCTTTGCAGTAACTATTTTTTAATCCTTTAAATAACTCCAAGCGGTCCTTTCACAAATCTTACCAACCTCTTTGCGAAAACGAACCATTGTTGCGCGAATTATGCCCTCCTTGACAGCATCAGGCCCAGAAGCTTCCTCTTCTTTAGCATACATCTGACGGAAGCGTTCTTTTCGGAACTCCTTCTTCTTTTTTGTCCTGCTAGTTCCTTTCCCTCGGCCTTCCTGTGAGTCTTCAAGTTTCTGAGCCACGTCTTCTAATAATTCTAAACGTAACTCCAGCTCCTCTCTCAAGCGTTCTAGGCTATCTTCTGATTCAACCTCATAGTCAGTTAGCTTTGAGCTATTTTTTATGCGCTCCATTACACCCTCGAAATGCTCATTGTACTCCGTGATAAGGTCGTCATGCGCCAGCTCATCACCCATGCATACCATTACATCAAATTGACAATTACGCGGATCATTGCTCATAGCGCACCTCCGATCAGTTCAGTAATAATTTGCATGCTGTTTTCAGCGTTCGCTTCTTTGAGCTTTTCGAGAATCCACGGGGGGACAACCCGAGACTCTATCTGCTTAGGTTCTTCTAGGGTGATCACCTTTGCAGCTTTCAGGGCGGCACCTTCCCCGATGTGTGTATAGTGCGCGGTCATCGCCGGGTTGCTGTGTCCGATGATGCTTTGAACGACCGCTTGCGGTGTCCCGGCCTCGGCCTGGATGGAAACCCATGTGTGACGCAATGAGTGAAAGCTGACATCAACCACAGCCCGCTTCCCGGTATCTACTGTTTCCCCATTTTCGTCTTTGGGTTTTCCGGTTCCTTCTTGCTGTGTCTGAATTTCGCAGTCCTCAAAGACTCGACGGATCTCCCGAGTGATCATTGGGCGGCGAATGGGTTCTCCTTTTTCGTTCGTGTAATTGTAAAGCTCCGCATATTTCGGGACTACATAGCCCTTACGCTTTGCCTTCGGAGTCTCTGAGAGCTTGGCATACAAGGCAGCAGGAATTCCCACCACTACGGGCTTTCCGCTCTTTGCTGTTTTGTTCGGTATTCGGCGAATGAGTCCCCGGTCTAAATCCACTTCGCCCCATTTGAGAGTGCAGCAGTCGCCGAGTCGAAGTCCTGTAAAGGTTCCAAGCATAAACAAGGTTTGAAGCTCGCCCTCGGCTTTCTCCAATATGGCTTTGAGTTCGGCAATGGAAAGCTCCCGCCGGACGTTTGTTTTCAACTGCTTTCTGCGGATGCGCTCAAAGGGATTGTCTTTAAAGCGGGCAGGCTCTTCCAGTGCCCGGCAAAGAAGCTTTAGAAACGTGATGTGTTTATTGTAGGTGTTCGGGCTTACCTTGGCCTGCTGTAGATCGGTTGCGTATTCCTGAGCCGTTTTTGTGGTGATGTCGCGCAAGAAAACAGCATTGGGGTCTTTGGCCTCTAACCATTCCTGAAGCCTTTTCCAGTGGCCTGCATACCTGAGCAGGGTTGCTTCCCCTGAGTCCGGTCGCTCGGTGCTGCTCAAATAGGCTTCCCATGCGTCCGATATTTTTAGAGGCGGGTTGGCCTCTTCGACCGCCTGAGCAAGCTTGGCCTCGGCGGTCATAACCTTAGCAGCTACCGCCTTCGCTTTGTCTACTTCATCCCCGGCAATAATCGGAGCCATGATTTTAGCACGGAGCTCTTTGGCCTCATCTATGCCAGTGATCGGTTCACCCGTATCATCAAGAAGCCGTTGCCGTATGCGCTTGCCATTGACTTTGTACTCAAGCCAGAAGTGGCCATCTATATTTGAACTTGCCGAGCATTCTTTGCCCTTGGCGTTTCGTTTATAGAGCCGTCCGAGTCCGCGCTTGCTCCGAGGTTTCTTGTCGTCGGGGTTCTTTTTGCTGTTCTTTTTCTTAGTGGTCTTGCTAGTCTCACTCATTGCTTTGCCCCTTTTGGATTGCTGTGCTGTACGTAGTGGTTATGTGCTAAATGGTACCCTTAAGGGGGATTCATTCAAGCTTTAATACCACACAGGTACCACAAGTTTTTTTGATCAAAACGGAGCAATAACCGTAAACGCCTGTAAAAGAGGCATTTAGAAACCCGCCCGGGTGGCGAAATCGGTAGACGCAAGGGACTTAAAATCCCTTTTCCGCAAGGAAGTGCGGGTTCGAGTCCCGCCCCGGGCACCACCTTTAGGAAGCCCCATGAACTGTGACAAACTGACTGCAGACAAAGGCGAACAGGCTCTGATCGAAGAACTCCTCAACGCCGGACAGGAACATCTCTTTGCCGACTGGGATGCGCCGGGCGTCAACAACGACCAAAAGACCGCCTTCCTGCAGAGCCTCGCGCACATCAACACCTCCTACCCCGGCGGCCTCACCGGCTACATTTCCAATGCCCGGAAACTGCTCGCCGAAGCCAAGGCGGGGGCCAACCCGTTCGAGGGGCTGACCCCGGAACAGCCGGACACCGTGAACCTGACCACATTCGACGCCACCTACGACCATTACGAAGCGCTCGGCCAAAACCACTTCAGCAAAACCGCCGTCGTCCTCGTCGCGGGCGGACTCGGCGAACGGCTCGGCTACTCCGGCATCAAGCTCGACATCCCCGTTGAAGTGACCGAAACCACCCCCTATCTCGCCCACTACGCCGCCTGCCTCAAAGCCATGGAGGCGCGCATGAGCACGCCGCGCCCGGTCCCGTTCATCATCATGGTCTCCGACGACACCGCCGCCAAAACCCGCGCCTCGCTCGAAGCCAACGGCTTTTTCGGCCTCAAAAAAGAGCAGGTGCACATTCTCAAACAGGAACTCGTCCCCGCCATCGCCGACAACGACGGACACCTCGCCCTCAAAGAAAAATACAAACTCATTCTCAAACCGCACGGCCACGGCGACATCCACATGCTCATGCACACCAGCGGCCTCGCCGCCCGCCTCGAGCACGACGGCATTGAGCACCTCTTCTTTGTTCAAGACACCAACGGGCAGGCCTTCAACGCCCTGCCCGCCGCGCTCGGCGTTTCCGTCGAAAAAGGATTCGACTTCAACTCCATCGCCGTCAACCGCATCCCCGGCGAAGCGTGCGGCGCGCTAACGAAGCTTATCGGAAACGGCAATGAACTGACGCTGAATGTAGAATATAACCGGCTCGACCCGCTGCTGCGCGCCACCGTCAGCCCCGAAGGCGACGTGCCGAACGCCGAAGGCTTCTCCCTGTTCCCCGGCAACATCAACATCCTCGTCATCAAAATGTCCTCCTACGTTCAAATCCTCAATCGCACGCAGGGCATCATCGCCGAATTTGTGAATCCGAAATATGCCGACGCCGCCAAGACTGCCTTCAAAAGCCCGACCCGCCTCGAAACCATGATGCAGGATCTTCCGAAACTGTTCGGCCCGCGTGAAAAAACCGGCGTATCCGTCTTTGATCGCAAATGGGCCTTCTCCGCCAACAAAAACAACATCCGGGATGCCGCCGCCAAACACGCAGCCGGCGGACCGTCCGAATCCGGTGCTACCGCCGAATCCGACTTCTACCATGCAGGCCGCATCAAACTCGCCGCCGCCGGAATGGACGTTGAAACAGCTGAAGAAAAACTCATCCTCGGCATTCCCTTCACCCCCGGCCCGCGCGTCGTGCTGCGCCCGGCGTTTGCCATGACGCTCGCCGAAGTCCGCGAAAAAATCAAAGGCGGAAAAATCTCAGGCAATGCCACCCTCGTGCTCGACGGCAAAAATATCACGTTGGAGAATGTCGAAATCGCCGGCGGCTCCGCGCTCGTCGTCCGCGCCTGCGACGGCGCGAACGTAACGGCTGAAAATCTAACGGTTGAAAACGGCGGGTTTGAGCTGGTTCCGCTCACCGACGAAGAACAGACCAGCGCCGCCACGCCCGAGTATCTGAAACTGCGCGGCTACCGCATCGAAAACCGCGCCGCGCAGATTGCTGAGTTTAAGAAACCCGGCGAATACACCATCAGCTAAAAGAATCCACGCAAAGGCGCAAAGATCACCAAGCTTTGCGGGAAATCAGTTTCCAATGGTTGGAAAACTTTGCGTTCTCTGCGCCTTTGCGTGGAATAATTTTTCCAATGCTTGGAAAACGTCTTAGGCCCGGAGGCTTTCGGGGTAGATGCCGGAATCGATCTGCTTCAGAGAACCGCTCCGAGGATTAATACAAAAACACCCAATGCCGCGATGGCCCACGTTTGCGGGTCGCGGGCGGCGAAGTCGAGCGGGTCGTCGGAGAGCTTTCCGCTGGCGGCGAGGTGCCAGATGCGGCCGATCCAGTAGAGGAGAAGCGGACAGAGAAGGCTGAGGATGAGCGGGGTCTTGTAGAACTGCACCACTTTGTCGCTGTTGATGTAGAGCAGCAGCACGGCGGCGGAGAAAATTCCGCTGGCGATGCCGACGCGCCCCAGCCACGGGAGGTGGCGGGCGCGATAGCCGCGGCCGCGGGCGCCGAGTTTTTCGGGTGCTGCGCCCAGCACTTCGCGCAGTTCGGCGTAGCGCTTGACGAGCGCGAGGCTGAAGAAAAGGAAGACGGAGAAGGCGATGAGCCACGGGGAGGTGGCGACGCCGTAGGCGGCGGTTCCGGCGAGAATGCGGATGGTGTAGAACCCGGCGAGGGTGATGACGTCGAGCAGTACGATCTGTTTGAGGCGCCAGGAGTAAAGCGTGGTGATGATCAGATAGATGAACAACACGCCGACGAAGGCCGGGCCCAGCAGACAGGCCAGCGCAAGCGCGGTCAGCACCAGAAGCGGAGCCGCCACGACGGCACCCAGCAGGCTCAGGTTGCCGGCCGCGAACGGGCGTTTCTGTTTGCGCGGATGATGCTGGTCGGCATGGAGGTCGAAGAGGTCGTTGAAGACGTAGATGGCCGAGGCGGCGAAGCTGAAGGCGAAGAAGGCGAGAATGGCTTTGCCATAGAGCGCGGGCGTGGTCAGCTCCTGCGCCAAAAGCATTGGCAGGAAAAGGAGAATGTTTTTCATCCACTGATGAACGCGCAGCGCTTTCAGCCAAGCTTTCCATTTCGCGGGGCGGTCGTCGAAGATCCGGGCGGGTGTCCCCTGCAGGGCGCGACGCACCGGAGCGCAGGGGTTAACGGCAATCGTCTCCCGGGCGGAGGCCCAGACGATTAGATCGTCGGAGGCGTTGCCGGCGTAGTCGAAGTTTTTTTCGCCAAAGCGGGCGACGAGCGCGTCGCGCTTGCGCTCCGCCTTGAGGTTGACCGCTCCGTCGCTGGCGAGCACGTCCGAAAAAATTTCGAGATGATCCGCCACGCGCCGCGCGACGGAGACGTCCGACGCGGTGGCCAGAATCAGCGACCTCCCCTTTTCGTGTTCGCTCTTCAGGAAGGCGAGCAAGTCGGAATGAAACGGAAGCGCGGCGGGATCCAGCTCGATTTTCCGGGCAACCTGCTGCTTGAAGGATGCGAGTCCTTGTTTCGCCCAGTGAGGAATGAAAAACAGCGCGGCGGGTCGGGCCCGAATCAGGAGGAGCAGCGCCTGCGCGAACGTGTCGGTTTTAATGAGGGTGCCATCGAGGTCAACGCAGAGTGGCCGCAGGGTGGATGTGGAGTCGTTGGTCATGTGCGCGGGAGTATTCAGAAGATCGGAGTTGAGTTCAATCCCGTTTTCAGAAACGGAGGCCGCCGATCATTTCGTTCATCTGCTGCGAGAGAAGCTCCTGATCCTCCGGCAGGCAGAATCCCATCAGGATGTAGCTGTCGCGATTATTGCCGGACACCTTGCAAACTTCGTACTGGAAAGGATTCCGATTGCGGCGTTCGCTGGCGTAGTACCAGCCCTTCTGCTCGTAGGCCTGCCCGCGGGTGCAGACGACTTCCGAGCGAGCGTCCCCCAGCTCGATGGTTTCCTGCCCGCTCACATTGTAGAGCGGAATCAATTCGCTCTGCAGCGCCGCCCCTTCTTCCGGAAAACCCGTATCAAGAGGGGTCAGGTTATCGGTTTTAAGGGTGATCAGCAGAACGCCGGTCTTTTCCGAAAGCATCAGAAAACTGTCGTAGAAGGTTTCGTTTCCGCGCGGATGATAGGCGCGGTTGAGGTTGTAAACACGAATGGCCAGCTGCTGAATTTCGCCGTACTGCCCGCGCGCTCCGACCGCCGGATTGTAAACATTGAACAGTGAGGGAATCTCAAAAGAGAACCCGAAAAAGCCGAGCGACGGATTGCTGATGACCGGCCCGTCGATCATTGCGCGCCGCTGCCCCACAGAGGCGCATCCGGTCGTGAGTGCAACACACAGTATCCCCAAAAGCAGTTTTCCAGATTTCATTTGGCTCCGTTCCGTTGTTTTGTACTGTACCGCCCTGCCTCAGTTTGCTCAAATCGGAAATCAGCCTATGAATCCTCTCGAAAACATCCGCATTGTGCTCGTTGACCCCAAAACCGGGGGAAATATCGGATCGATCTGCCGAGTGATGATGAATATGGGAATCACCGACCTCGCGATCGTTACGCCGCGCGAGGATCTCGACTGGGAAGAGGCCCGCAAGCTGGCCTACCATGCCGAGGGGCTGCTGGAGCAGCGCAAGATTTTCCAAACTCTGGAAGAGGCGGTGGCCGAGTGCACCGTCGTGGCGGGCACGAGCGCGCGCACCGGCATGTACCGCGACCACGGCGGGCTCCCGCGCGAGATTGCTCCCGCCATTATTGACTCCGCCGCCCACCACAAAGCGGCGCTCGTTTTCGGGCGCGAGGATAAAGGGCTGTTCAATGAGGAGCTGGCGATCTGCACCCATATCATCAATATTCCTTCGAGCGACCTCTATCGTTCGCTCAACCTGTCTCACGCCGTAATGGTGTGTTGCTATGAACTGTTTCTGGTCGCGGGCGGCCCGTCCTATGCTCCGCCGCGCGAGCGCTCCTCCGAAGCCAGTGGTGAGATGCGCCAACGGCTCTATGAGGACTGGAGCCAAATGATGCTCGAAACCGGATTCTGCGAGCCGGAAAAACTCGAACACATGATGCTCGGCCTGCGCCGGATTTTCGGGCGCGGCAAGCTGACCGACAACGATGTGAAAATCCTACTGGGCATCGCGCGACAGACGCGATGGGTCACCCGCCAATGGAAAAAGCTGGCCGGCTAAATAGACACACGCCATGAATATCCGCGTCATCCATCCTGAAGAACTCACGCCAAGCCAGATTCAACTCTGGACGGAAATGATGACCCCGTCCGATGCCACCGACAGCCCGTTTTTTCATCCAGACTATGTGATAACTCTGGGGCGTTTTCGCGAATCGGTCCGCGTGGCCATCGTCACAGAAAATGACCGGGTGGTCGCCTTTTTCCCGCTTGAACAGCACGGGAAAACGGGGCGCCCTCTGGGGATTAAATTATGTGATTTCCAGGGTATCGTTCGCGCCCCCGGGATTACCCTTGATGCCCGCGAGTTGCTCGCCGGATGCGGCTTAACCACTTGGCATTTTGATCATGTCGTGGCATCCCAACCCGAGTTCAACCCCTGGTGCTTGCGTGTGGAAGATTCCCCCTACGCCGACCTCTCGAACGGGTTTGATGCTTACGTTGCCGAACGGAAACGCGCGGGAAACAGATCCATCGCCGAAACACTCCGGAAGCGACGCAAATTTGAGCGGGAAGTCGGCCCGCTCCGGTTCGCGTGGCAGTCCTCTGACCCCGCAGCGTTTGAGGCCCTGCTCGAGTGGAAATCCGCGCAACGAAAACAAACTGAAACGTTTGATGTCTTACAACTCGAGTGGGTTGTGAAAACGCTGGATGCGCTTCGAAACATGCATTCCGAAAATTTTGGCGGAGTGTTGTCCACGTTGCATGTCAACGACACGCTGGCCGCCGTTTCTTTGTGCATGAGAACGCAGACCGTTTTGCATCATTGGTTTCCCGCATATAACACAGAGTTAAGCGCCTATTCGCCCGGCCTCATCCTGCATGTTGCCGTTCTACAGGCCGCCGCCGAACGGGGTATTTGCCGATTTGATTTCGGCAAAGGAAAAGACCGTTATAAAGACTCCTTCACCTCGGGGTC
>JAEIOF010000063.1 GCA_016342445.1 Verrucomicrobiota bacterium
GAAGCGCTTCAAAATGTTCAATCGATTGTCGGGCAGCGAAGCACACTTCCGATTCTTTCCAACGTCTTACTCAAGGCTGAGGGAGGAACCGTCACACTCACCACAACCGATATGGAAGTTTGTGTTAAAACCACCGCAGTCGCCGATGTGGCCGAAGCGGGCGGAACCACATTACCGGCACGTCGTTTTTTCAGCATCTGCCGTGAGATTCCAGACGGACAGGTCGAAATTGAAGTGGATGCTAAGGATGTTGCCACCATCCGCTGCGGCCCGTCATTCTTTAAACTGGTCGGGTTGCCGGAAGAGGAGTTTCCACCGCTTCCTGAGTTTGAAGAAAGTGCGGTGTACACCGTGGATCAGAGCGTGTTTAAAGGAATGCTTCAGAAGGTGATCTATGCCGGATCAACGGATGAAACCCGCTACATTCTCAACGGCGTTTTATTGAGTTTTAAGGATGAAAAATTGACTGCGGTGGCCACAGATGGCCGTCGTTTGGCGCTGGTTGAGCAGGAAGTCGAATTTCCAGAAGATGCTCAGGTGGATCTGGTTGTTCCTTCTAAAACTATCAATGAATTGATCAAAACACTCGGGGAAGAAGGACTTCTTCGGATCCGAGTTTCCAGTACACAAGTGGCTTTTGATTTTGATCAGATTTTGATTATTTCCAAACTCATTGAGGGAACGTATCCGAATTTCAAACAGGTAATCCCGTCCCAGTGTGAGGAGCGTGTAGCCATCGATCGTGAGACTCTATTGCAGGCCGCTCGACGTGTGGCGTTGCTGACCGATGACCAAACCGCTTCTGTGCGCCTTACTTTCGGGAAAAACAAACTCGAATTAGTTACCAACAGCCCGGAAATCGGAGAGGCGCGTGAAACCATTCCGGTGAAATACGAAGGAAAAGAAATTTCCATTGCATTTAATCCCGGGTTTTTAATGGCCCCGCTGCGTCACCTGGATTCCGATGAGATCTTCTTCGAACTCTCGGATGAGTTGAGCCCGGGGGTCATAAAAACCAACGTGCCCTTCCTTTACGTACTGATGCCTATTCGGGTTACGTAAGGAGAGCGTTGGTTGCCCGACTAGGACTCGAACCTAGACAAGCAGATTCAGAGTCTGCTGTGCTACCATTACACCATCGGGCAGAAGGACAGGCAATAAGCCAGAGATTTTAGATTAGTGCAAGAGGGAATAGATAAAAAGAATGAGAAATGCCGGACAAAGCCGTGTGATGGGATTGTTAGGGGTTGGATTTGATAGTGAAGATGAACAAATAAGAATAACTCAGGCGGACAATTATCAAATCATCATGGGGTCCGGAGAATCTCATCAGGCACTACAGAAAATATGCAGAACCGTTAACGAGCGCATTAATCAATCCGGACGGGTGTTGAGCGATTACACCCCTGAAGAGTTCATGAAGCTCATGCGGGAGATCTGTTGAAACAGGGCGGATCATGAAAATACTGTTTCTATGCAATAGACTTCCCCACGCTGCTATTGCAGGTGGACATCAAATCATCTATCAGCGTATTCGCTATCTCGCCAACGCCGGTCATCAAGTGGGTGTTCTGACATTCATCGACGGGGCCATGGAGGAGGAACAAAAATCTCTTCTTCCTCTTTTGATTGAATTAAAAACAACCCCTCATCCCCGCCGAAGCATCGCCGTTCGGGTCTTTCATGATTATCTGGATATGAGAAGGCCGGCTGTTTTTTGGAAAAGCTATTCCAAAGAAATGATGAAAACCATCGGGGATGTAGTGGAGAAAGGAAACTACGATGGAGTGGTGGCGGAGTTCTCTGAAATGGGGCAATACCTTCATAAAAACCCCTATCTGCCGGCCGTGCATAAATTTATTTCCTGTCATCGTTGCGTGACCGCCTCCTACGAAAAATATAAAGAGCTTGGAGAGGTCAAGTGGAGGCTGCATTTAAAAAGCCTTCCCCAGGTTCGCGGATTAGAAAAATACGAATTTGAGATGTATCGCAGTGCCGATCGAACGCTGGTTTTAACACCGCAGGATCGATTTACCATGCAGTATTATGCGCCGGATCTTTCCATCTCGGTCACCTCATCCGGCGTTGATATCGATTATCTTCAGGAATTAAAAGCGGTTCCCAAAGAGCCGATTGTTTTAATGACCGGGTATATGAAAGACCCGGCAAATGATGATGGAGCAAAATGGTTTGTTCACCACATATGGCCTCAGCTCAGTAAAAATCATCCTGAGGTGAAATTTTATATAGTGGGGGCAGAACCCGGGCCGCAACTTCGGCGGATTGCTGCCCGCGATCGTCGCATCATCATCACCGGAGAAGTAGCGGATCTCCGTCCGTATCGCAATCGTGCCCGTGTGATGGTTTCTCCAGTACGCCTTGGTTCCGGCATTCGCACCAAAGTTCTCGAAGCCATGGCCTCGAATCTCCCCGTCGTTTCGACCTCGCTGGGAATGGAAGGTATTGATGCGCAGACCGGGGTGAATTGTCTGGTCGCCGACACGCCGGAGCTTTTCACCCGCAGTATTGAATGGCTTCTGACCGACCGGGGCCTCAGCGCCAGGATGGCGAAAAGCGCCCGCGAGCTGGTCGAGAAAAAGCACGCGCTCAACATCGGGATGTATAATTTTGAGAATATTTTAAAATCAGTCATTGAAGGAAACGAGCCATGAAGAAAAAAGTATGGATCCCATTTAAGCAACTCGAAGCCTTCATGGCAGACGTCTTTCAATCCATCGGAGTGCCGAAAGAGGACGCCCGGATTTGCGCCGACGTTTTAATACAATCCGACCGCCGGGGGATCGACTCTCACGGAACCGGCCGATTCAAACCCATCTACTATGACCGCATCGTAGAACAGAAAATTCAACAGCCCGTCACCCACTTTGAAATCGTGCGCGACAAAGCCGCCACCGCCGTCGTCGATGGACATCACGGAATGGGCATGGTCATCGGCAAACGCTGCATGGAAATGGCCATTGAAAAAGCCCGCACGTACGGCCTCGGCATGGTCGTCGCCCGCAACTCAACCCACTACGGATTTGCCGCCTATTATCCCATCATGGCCACCGAAGCCGGAATGATCGGCATCACCGGAACCAACGCCCGGCCCTCCATTGCGCCCACCCACGGCGTTGAAAATATGTTAGGCACCAACCCGCTCGTCTTTGGTATGCCCACCGACGAAGGTTTTCCCTTCACCAACGACTACGCCACCTCCATCATTCAGCGCGGGAAAATCGAACAATACGCTCGCGAAGGAAAAGACTGCCCGCCCGGTCTTGTCATTGGTCGCGACGGACAGACCAAAACCGACTCCATCCAGATTCTCAAAGACCTCGTCTCTGGCGAAGCCGCGCTCACACCCATTGGCGGTATCGGCGAAGAGACCGGCGGACACAAAGGCTACGGCTTCGCCACCGTTGTCGAACTGCTCTCCGCCAGCCTGCAGCAGGGATCCTTCCTTCAGCAGCTGACGGGCCTCTCGGAGGACGGAAATCCGGCACCGTACGGCCTGGGCCACTTCTTCATAGCCATCGACATCGACCACTTTTGCGACCTCGCCGACTTCAAAAAAACCTCCGGCGATATTCTGCGTGCCCTGCGCGGATCTCAGAAAGCACCCGGTGCCGAACGCATCTACACCTGCGGCGAAAAAGAGCATCTCGCCGGCATCGAGCGCGAAGGCAAAGGCGTCCCCGTTGACGAAGCCCTCCAGAAACAGCTCATCTTCATGCGCGACGCCCAGGGCCTCACCCAATACCGCTTCCCCTTCGAGGAAGGCTGAGCCTTCACCCAAAAACGTTTCTTCTGTAGGGCGGGTCTTCGCGGGCGTTATAGCCCGGGCACCCGCCGAAAAAAGCGCGACCCCTATTTTCCGACGTTTGGAAGCTGTAGATGCGGGCGGGGATCGCTTTTTCCAATGTTTGGAAAATGTGGAAGCCTTCGCGGGCGTTATAGCCCGGGCCTGCCGATGGCCAGAGGCTGGAAGCCTCTTCCGCCTTACTTATCCAATCCTTGGAACTGTAGCATCGGCTCTGCGAGCCGATCTTCCAATGTTTGGAAGATTATCAGGTTTTGTAGGGCGGGGGCTGTGACCCCGCCTCCGCGATCATCCGCCGTCGCCTGCGGCTATGGTGCGACAGGTGGCTCGCGGCTACAAAGTTTCCAACCATTGGAAAAATCCGGATCTATTTTTCCAAGGTTTGGAAATTGTTCGAAAGGCTCGTGTGCGCTAGGGTTCGCCGTGTGAAGCGACCTATCACCCTGTTTTCTGGTGTTAGGGCGCAACCAATGCGACCTAATCAACTGTTCGACACAAAAAAATAATATGAGCAATATATTTATAGGATTACCTCCGGAATCACGCATTAGACGTTTTTTCGGCGCATTAAAAAAAATCCACCCGGCGGCTCAAGCCGCTATAATTGCTGGGGTTTTTAGTGTGTTTGGAATTTGGTACGGTTCACATATTAAATCGGCCAAGCTTGAATCAAAATTGGCTGATATTGAACGAGAGTCAGCAGAAAAACAGTCTGTCATCATTAGTCAGAAAGCTGAGATTCAAAGATTAGAGACCCAACTAACCCCATTTAAAACTATCGCTCTCCATAGATTCGCAGGAAATGAGAAGCAGGCTTTAGATCAACTAGAAAGAGCCATACAAACGCGCTTAGAGAAGGTTGAGGATGAGCTTAAACATTTTGATATGGGCAACACCTCTCTAAAATGGGATCCGACAAACAAGGTATTCACAGTTACAGAGTTAGATGAGGTCGAACCAAGAAAGTGACCCTACGTGATGAACGCGCAGCAATTAAGTTGAAGCACAAGGCACGAGGGTCCTTTCAGACGTTCGGCGGCATACATATGAATAACGAAAATAATATGACACGTAAGGATATGGAAGATGCCCTAAACTCTGGCAAGGGACCAAAGGTGGCTCGCTTTGCTCTTGCCGCACTAGGTTCAATTCCGTTTGTCGGTGGGGCAATCGCTGGCGCTGCAGGTGCATGGTCAGAAGCTGAGCAGGATCACTTTAATAAAATCCTTCGGACATGGCTAAAACTTCAAGAAGATGAACTAAAAGAAATTGGGCAAACGATCACGGAAGTCATGATGCGCGTCGACACCTCAGATGAAAAAATCCGCGAGCGAATTGAAAGCCCAGAATATTTGTCATTGATCAGGAAGTGCTTCCGAGATTGGAGCGCGGCCGAAAGCGAAGAAAAGCGAACCCTCCTCCGCAACCTCCTCTGCAACGCGGCGGCTGGTGAAAAACTCTGTGGAGATGACATAATCCGTTTGTTTATTGAGTGGGTTGATCGTTTTACAGAAGGACACTTTGCCATCATTCGAACTGTTTATAAAAACCAGGGCATCACAAGGCACGGGATGTGGCAGGCAATCAATGGCGACCAAGTAAGGGAGGACTCCGCTCATGCTGATTTGTTCAAGCTCTTGATACATGATCTTTCTATCGGTCATGTTATTCGCCAGCATCGAGATACAGATTATCATGGCAACTTTTTAAAAGCTCGCCCTCAAACGGGAAGCGGCTCTTCGAGGTATGTGAAGTCCGCCTTTGATGACGACAAGGAATATGAGTTGACCGAGCTTGGTAGATGGTTCGTTCACTATACTATGAACGAGATGGTTCCTAAGCTTACAGATGGAAAACAAAAGGCCGAACAATAAAATTGAGTGTACGGGCTAAACGCCCGCCACTCATTTCAGACGTTCCGAATCCTATTCATCCTGTAATCTGGTCAAAAAATGAAAATGAATCATTTTGATTCCAAAGCCGCTGAATGGGACGACAATCCCGGCCGGTGCGAAATGACCCGCACGATCGTCGCGGCTATTCAAACGGCTGTACCGCTCAATAAAACCATGCACGCCCTCGAATTTGGCTGCGGCACCGGACTTGTCAGCCGCGAACTTCTTCCCCGCCTGAGAGATGTTTTGGCGATTGATCTGTCGCCCGGCATGATCGAACAGCTGCAGCAGAGAATAGAAGAGGGTGGTCTACAAAACATCACCGCGCACTGTCTCGACATCTTCACCGATCCGCCGACGGAACAGTTCGACCTCATCTTCAGCGCCATGGCTCTGCATCACGTTCAGAAGACCGATGCACTGCTCGACCGGCTTGCCGACCGAACTGCGTCCGGCGGATGGATTGCGCTCGCCGACCTCGATACAGAAGACGGAACCTTTCACGACTGCTTTGAAGGCTTCATTCATCACGGATTTGATCGCGAAGAACTGATGCAAAAACTGCGCGACTGCGGATTCTGCGAAACCGCCGCCGTCACCGCGCACACGATGCATAAAAACGACCGCGACTACCCCGTCTTCCTTATCACCGCCCGGCGGCCTGTCACGTAGGACTCCTCGGCAACTGTGCTCCGGCAAGGATGCCAAGATGTTTTACCACCCGCTTCGCTAGAGGAACCTCCGAGGGGCTCAGAGGATTGGAATGAACCATGATTAGAGGCTCTCTGTCTTCCTCCGAAGTCTGCTCCAGCGTAGCGGGTGGTTAAAAAATCCAATGCTTGGAAAAAAGGGCTCGCAATTTTCCAACCATGGGAAAGAATGGATTCTATTTTTCCAATGGTTGGAACATGCGTTATGGCGATACCGTTTACAC
Organism: Verrucomicrobiota bacterium; assembly: GCA_016342445.1. GTDB lineage: Bacteria > Verrucomicrobiota > Kiritimatiellia > Kiritimatiellales > Tichowtungiaceae > Tichowtungia. The sequence goes on from JAEIOF010000063.1 coordinate 6,653, forward strand.
ATAAAATACTGAAGGACTGGGCGGGCTGGAAGGCGTTTCGCGACGGCAAACTGCTCTTCGAGCGCGGCGTCGTCGAAAAAATCGAATACGACCACCCCTTTGTTACCGGCCAGCTCGCGGTGGGGATTCGCGGCATGCGCTCCAAATTCGAGATCCTCGACGACGGTCTCGTTGAAAACCATTGCCCCTGCCGCGACAATCGGGAAAAGGGGCTCATCTGCTGTCATCTCGTTGCGCTGGGCATGGAGGCCATCCGGATCTACGGCGATCCGACCCGTGAAGCCAAAGCCGAAAAAGAAAAACGCCGGGCCGAGCGTCTCGAAACCCTTGACGAGTCTCACTACATTTCTCGCGTGCCGGAGGGCCACCCGAGCGCCATTCCCGCCGTGTTGAAAATCACCCTCAAACAAAGCTGGCGCGAACAATCCATTGAAAGCGGTGAAATTTCCATCCGCTGCGCCGTTGAATACCAGGGACAGACCGTTGCGCTGAACGAGGTTCCCAAAGACCTCCCGCTCTCCTTCAGCCCGCGCGATGAAAACATCCTGTTCGTGCTCGAAGATATTTCCGATGGCCCCGCCAAAGGAAAGCTGTCTGTCGGCGCCGACGACTTCATCAACATTTTGCGCCTCAGCCGCGGTAAGCCGATTTACGAGGGCGGACGCGAAGGAAACCTGACGGTCGGCGACGGCGCGGTTTCCACCTACATCCGCATGCTTCTCGACCAGCAGACCGGCGAGCTGGTGCTCTCGATGCACACCCAGCGTGATGAACGGGTCGAAAAACCGCTCTACATCGCGGGCGGACGAACCGGATGGGTGTTCGCCCGGGGAGAGTTCCAGCAGCTGGAACAACTCCTGCCCGGTCCCTTGCGCGAAATTTATAAAAACCCCATCCGCATCCCGCGCGCCGCGGTTCCCGCCTTCATGGAAAACGAGTTTCCAAACCTTGGAAAAAACATCCATGTTGAAACCCGGATCTCATCGGATCTTTTCACACTCGGACCGGCCGAGCCGCGCTTCCGGCTCGTGGTCAGCGGAAGTCGCGCTTCACTGGCCGCCAAACTCTATGCGGAGTACGGCCCGGTAACCCTGGTGGCCGCCCGCGAAGAGGTTGCCGGTCAGTTCGCCATTCCGGATCCCGATGATATGCTCGCCTACCGCGTCCGCAGTCTGGAGGCCGAAAAAAAGGCGCTCGAGAAACTCGCGCCCACCGGATTCCGCGGTTATCGCGGCGATTTGCTCACCTCCATCGTCGGTCAGCGCGATGTGCTCAACTTTCTCGGGAGCGGTGTGCCGAAACTCCGCCGCTTCGGATGGCGCGTCGAACTCGAGGGGCGCGTCGCCCCGTTCATGGACGATGTCGATTTTGTTTCGCCGGTCATTCACATCAACGAATCGCCCGCGGAAGGATTTTTCGAAGTCGGCTATGAATACGAAAATACCAGCGGCCAGAGCTTGAGCCAGATGGAGATTCAGCGCGCGCTCAATATGGGCGAAGCCTACGTCGAGAAAAACGGGCGCACCATTCTGCTCGATATTGATGCCATCGAAACCGCGCGCGACGTGTTCAACGACTGCTCCTTCGGCGCAGGCAGCGAAGCCGGCACCTTCCGCATGAACGATATTTACGCCGCCTATGTTCAATCCTCTCTGGGCGCTCTCGATGGAGTCGATGTCGAAGCCGCACCCGACTGGTTAGAAAAAGCAAAGAAACAAAACCGCGCGGAAAAAGTAGAGCCCGAACCGCTCGGCGAAAAACTCGAAGCCACGTTGCGCTCCTATCAGAAAGAGGGGGTCTACTGGCTTCGTTTTCTGGAGCGAAGCGGATTTTCCGGCCTGCTGGCCGACGAAATGGGATTGGGTAAAACCCTGCAAACCCTCGTGTGGCTTCAGCTCGAACGGCACAACGCCGCCGCGCGCGGCAAACCGTCGCTCATCGTCTGCCCGACCAGCCTCGTCGACAACTGGGGCGAAGAGGCCGAAAAATTCACCCCCGACCAGCGCGTCCTCCGTCTGCACGGAGCCGATCGCCACGACCACTGGGAAAAGGTGAAAGAAAGCGACCTCGTCATCACCTCCTACGCGCTGCTCCGCCGCGATCTCGACAAATATCTGGAACACGACTTCGCCGTCGCCGTGCTCGATGAAGCTCAGCACATCAAAAATCGTTCCACCCAGAATGCCAAGGCCGCGAAAACGATCAAAGCGACTCATAAGCTGGTTCTCACCGGAACGCCGATCGAAAACAGCGTTGCCGACCTCTGGTCGATCATGGACTTCTTAATGCCCGGCTACCTCAGCAACCACAAAGCGTTCCGCGAACATTACGAACTGGCGATTGCCCGCGGCGGCCCCGACGCCGATCTGGCCCAGCTCAAGCTGCGCCGCAAACTGAACCCCTTCCTGTTGCGCCGCCTCAAGCGCGACGTCGCCAAAGATCTGCCGGAAAAAATCGAGCGCGTCGCGCACTGCACCCTCAGCAAAGACCAGCACATGGTCTACAAAGAACTGCTCGAGAGCGCGAAACGCAAAATCAACGAAATGGTCGATGCGCAGGGCTTCAACAAATCGCGCATGCAGATTCTCAAAACCCTGTTGCGCCTGCGCCAGACCTGCTGTCATCTCGATTTGCTCAAACTGCCCAACCTGAAGAGCGAATTTCCATCCGCCAAAATGGAGCTGTTTTTCGAGCTGGTCGACGAAGCGCTCGACGCGCGCCACCGCATTCTGGTTTTCAGCCAGTTCACCTCCATGCTCCACATTCTGCGCAGCGAAATTGAAAAACGCGGCTTAAAATACTGCTACCTCGACGGCTCGACCAAAAATCGGCAGGCGATGGTAAAAGAATTCAACACCGACCGCTCTATCCCTATCTTCCTCATCAGCCTCAAAGCGGGCGGTTCCGGACTCAACCTGACCGGCGCCGACATGGTCATCCACTACGACCCGTGGTGGAACCCCGCCGTGGAAGATCAGGCCACAGACCGGGCCCATCGTATCGGACAGAAAAACACCGTCTACAGCGTCAAACTCATCACCAAAAACTCGGTCGAAGAAAAAGTGCTCGCCATGCAGAAACGCAAGAAGAGCGTCATCGACGCCACCCTCGAACAATCCGGTGACATCACCAAATCCCTCACCTGGGACGACGTGCAGGAGCTGCTTACGCTATAAATGGAGGGGAAAATGATCTACCGCACCTACGGACAGACGGGCAAAAAGATTTCGGCCATTGGTTTCGGGGGGATGCGGTTTCCCGAACCAAAGGAGATCGAAAAGAGTGCGGAGCTGGTGCTCTATGCGCACGAAAAAGGGATCACCTATTTCGATACCGCGCCGTTTTACTGTGAGGATCAAAGCCAGCAGATTTTCGGCCGCGCGTTCAGCCGGCTTCCGCGCGACTCATTCGTCGTCTCCACCAAATGCGGAGAAGCCGACGCCGCGAAGGTGCGGCGGTCGCTCGAGGAATCGCTGGACAAACTGGGTGTGGACAAAATCGACTTTTTCAACGTCTGGGGCCTGCGGTCCGGCGGGGATTGGGAAACCCGCAAACAAGGAGGGGCGATCGATGAAATGCTCAAGGCCCGCGATGAGGGCCTCATTGAACACCTGGTCTTTTCAACGCACATGACGCACGCCGAGGCGGAAGAGGTGTTCAGTAAAGAGGTTTTTGAAGGCGTCACCTTGGGGTATAACGCCATCAACTTTCCCTTTCGCGAGCAGGTGGTGAACAGCGCGGGACGGCACGGGTTGGGCGTGGTGACCATGAACCCGCTGGCGGGCGGACTGATACCGAAACACGCGGAGCGCTTCGATTTTATCCGCAGCGAAGACGATCCCGATGTGGTTTCTGCGGCGCTGCGGTTTATTCTTTCGCACCCGGCGGTCACCTGCGCACTGGTGGGCTTTGCCTCCCCAAAAGAAATCGATCAGGCGGTCGCGGCGGTGGAGGCGTTTCGGCCTCTTTCGGCGGAACACCGCGAAACGATGAAGGCGCAGATCGAAAAAAGCTTCGAGGGCCTTTGCACCGGATGCGGCTACTGCCTCCCCTGTCCGCAGGGCCTGCCGATCCCGCGCCTGATGGATGCCTACAACATGCGGATTTTGCAGGGTTCTGAACCGCAGCACATTGCCGATCGCCTGAAGTGGCACTGGGGGCTGACGCCGGAGGCCGCCGAACCCTGCACGGCGTGCGGCGCCTGCGAAAAAGCCTGCACCCAGCACCTGCCAATCATTCAGCGGCTCAAGGAAATCGTCGAGGCAGGCCGCGAAATCGCCGCTCAGGAAAAGTAATTGTGCAGGGCGGGTCACCCGACCCGCCGTGGCCGGCGTGGTCACCGGCCCCACAACAAGAGAGTTTCCAATGGTTGGAAAATCTGCGGGTGCAGGCTCAGCCTGGTTGCCACTCCCGTCGGTCGTTGCCTTGCCGCTTTGCGGCAAGGCCTCTCTCGCTCCGCTTCGAGTCCAAGGGTTGGAAAAATCATTCAGCGGAGGCGAGGCGATCGAGATAGCCGCCGAGCTCTTTGGGAATCAGCGCCCGCAATTCGGCGTGCAGGCTGCGCCCGGCGCGGGCGGTCGCCTCTTCAAACGATATGTGGCCTTCGCGATGAGAACCGCTGAGCGCCAGAACCAGTTTCCCGTCGCGCGTCCGCATTTCGAGCGCGAAGCGGTAGCGGACAAATTTCAGTGGCCCGCGCTTCAGGTCGGCGTCTTCGAACTCCGCGGTTCCGGAAAAATTGAATGCGGGATATTCGTTTTTTTCAGAAAACCCCATGCCGGTCAGCACTTCGGCCAGCGCGCCGCGCATCGCCTCATCAACGCCCTCGACCGAAAAGGTGACGTTGTGTGCGGCGGCGGCGGTTTCGGTGTAGAGGGTTTGCGGGTCGTAGGTTAGCGAGAGAAAGTCGCGGGCGGAAGGATCAATGATGTCGAGCTGGGCGATCGACCGGTCGTTTTCCAGCGCCTTGCGGACGGCGGCGCGGCGGAAGGCGTATTTTTCGACGGGGCTGACGGCGGTATCACTTAGGCGGGTCAGTAGAATGATGGCGGAAGAGCCTTCGCTGATGCGTTTGCGGTAGATTGCGGCGGTTTCGGCGCGGGGAATAAATGCGGCGGCGTGAACGCGGCCGCGGCGATCCGTGAAGGCTTCGCCGAATTGGATGTTGAGCAGTTCCTGTTCGGAGCCGATTTGTATATTGGCGCGCAATTCGCTGAACTGGTCGAAGCGTTCGACGGCGCCGCGCGTTTCGGTGGTGGTTTCAGAAAGGGTCTCCACCGCGTGAATCCTCGATTCAAAAATCCGTGATAAACCCGCCGCCGCGTTGTTTTCGGCGGCGCGGCGCGAGTCGCCCTCGCCAATCGCTGTCAGATATTGCGCTTCCGGATACGCGCTTTTCGGATTCAAAAGCCATGCGGGCAGTTCGGTATGCTGCGAGGCACAACCAGATAAGAATAAAACCGCAAAGAGAC
>JAEIOF010000064.1 GCA_016342445.1 Verrucomicrobiota bacterium
CCCGCCGCAACATCCAGCGTCAGTGTTTCCGATGGATTCCAGCGGAAGCCGGTGTTGTATTGAACTGCCGTCTGCGTGCCTCCCTGCAACTCTTTTTCGGCGAACACTTCGCCAACCCACTGCACGATCTCTGTCAACTGATAGTCCACGGCCACCCCATAATGAATCACATCGCCAACCTCTTCGCCGGCGGGCTCCCCGATCCATGTATAACCGGCGTTCATATGAATGCCGGTTTTCTCACCGACTGTTTTCGAGGCAATCCACGTGATGTCGTAATCCATTTCCCCGCTGCCCAGCTCGTTGGAATTATCGGCCGTGGGGATTTTCACAGCCGCAGAAAGTGCCTGCGCCGGAAACAGGCCGGTTTCATCAAAAAATTTCCACTTGGCGCTCAACTCCAGATCACCGATGCCGCATTTCCGGTCACTGCCTGTAATCTCGTCCCGTTCTTCAAGCTGCCCGCCGAATGCCACCCCGATCTGCACACCAGGCATCAGCCCGTACGACAAACCGAGAGGGATTTCCGCATGATTGCATGCGGAATCGCTCTCGTACCCGGCACCCAGCTCAAACTCGAACATCCCTACGTCAACCGGATCGGCATTGTCAATCGCCAGCGGACGACCCGCGAAACCCGCCCCGGCTGTAAAAATTAAACAGGCCGATACGGCCCGCTGGAAGCACTTCATGTCAACCCGCCCTTTTGTGTTACGTTTCAAATACTCGTAACACCAGGCGGCAGGTGTGTCAACCGTCCGAAATAAAAAATTCAAACCCGCCCTAAGAAAGATAGCGGCTAGAGCCTGCGTCCGGTGCTGGCAGCGGTCAGCTCGCTCGACTTAACTCCGCGTGTCGCCTTCAACTGGTCGGCCAATTCACGAACAGATCCCGCCACGCCTCTCACAATAATCACTTCGAGGCAGTTGTGATGATCGAGGTGAACATGAGTTGAAGAGATGATTATATCATGATGATCATGCTGAAGCTCGGTGAGCTTATCCTGAAGCTGCCGCTGATGGTGATCAAACACGAGCGTGATGACGCCAACGACTTCTTCACCCGCATTCCACTCTTCATCCACCAGGACCTTGCGAACCAGGTCACGCACCGCTTCGGAGCGATTGGAATAGCCATGTGCGCCCAGATGCCGGTCAAACTTCGCAAGCAGACCGTCGTCCATGGAGATCGAGAAGCGTTCCATACTCTACCCTTCCGTTTGCTCCGCTTCTGCGGAAACCGCTTTGCGCGGCTTGAGTTGCGGAAACAAAATGACGTCGCGGATGGCATCCGACCCGCTCAGAAGCATCATGAGGCGGTCAATGCCGATCCCCATCCCGCCGGTCGGCGGCATGCCGTATTCGAGCGAGGCGAGAAAGTCCTGATCAATTTTTGAGGCATCTCCGTTTGCCTGCTCCTCAAAGCGGCGGCGCTGTTCAGCGGCGTCGTTGAGCTCGCTGTAGGCCGGGGCAATCTCTTTGCCGCCGACAATCAGCTCGAACACATCCACCAGCGACGGATCATCGGCGCACGGGTTGGCCAGCGGAACCAGAAAGGCCGGCAGACGAGTGACAAACGTCGGCTGAATCAGCGTTCCCTCGATGGTCTTTTCGTAGATTTCGTGGGTTACGTCAGCAAAATCCGACTCCGGCTGAATAAACACATCCAGCTCCTCGGCTTTAGCCAGTGCTTCGTCGAGGCTCTTGCCGAACCAGTCGGCGCCGAGGCGTTCCTGAATCAAATCACGATAGGTGATTTCCTTCCACGGGGTGGCCAGATTGATTTGATTCCCCATCCACTCGACTTCCAGGCGGCCGAAAATCTTCTGCGACAGATGAGTGGTCAGACTCTGCACAAGCTCCTGCATTGAGCGCATATCGCCATAGGCCTCGTAGATCTCCAGCGCGGTGAACTCGGGATTATGTGTGCGGTCGAGCCCTTCGTTACGGAAATTTCGGTTCATCTCGAACACCTTATCCATGCCGCCGACAATCAGCCGCTTGAGATAAAGCTCCGGCGCAATTCGGAAAACCATATCGGTGCTGAGCGCGTGGTAGCGGGTCTCAAACGGTTTGGCCGCCGCGCCGCCGGCGATGGCCTGAATCATCGGCGTTTCGACTTCAAAGTAACCGCGCGCATCGAGGAACCGGCGGATTTCGCCCAGCATCGCCGTGCGCTTTTTGAACAGATCCATCACCTCTTCGTTGGAGATCAGATCGAGCTCGCGCTGACGGTAGCGGGTTTCGAGATCCTGCAGACCGTGGAATTTTTCCGGCATCGGCAGAAGCGACTTAGACAACAGCTTCCATTCGGTAATACGGACGGTCTGCTCCTCGGTCTGGGTAATAAACAACTCACCGGCTACGCCAATGATGTCGCCGAGGTCGAGCAGTTTGAACGCCGCGAACGTTTCCTCACCCAGAATATCCTTTTTGACCATCAACTGAAATCTGGCAGAGCCGTCGGATATCTGAGCAAAGGCCATTTTGCCCATTTTGCGCATGGCCACAATGCGCCCGCAGGCTTTGACCTCGTTGCCCTCCTCAAAGGATTCGTGGAGTTGCGCCAAATTTCCGGTACGAGCAAACGCACTGCCGTAAGCGGGGTAGCCCGCCGCCGCAAGTTTTTCCATATTTTCGATGCGCTGCTGCCGATATTCATTGTCCTGCATGGTTGTCTCCTAAAAAAGGGGGTCAGTTTAGCGGCGAAGGGGCCCGCACGCAAGCCGAGCAGTTTCCAATGTTTGGAACGGACTGTGCCAATACCCAGGAAGGGTCTCGGCATTCTGAAATAAAAACTTGCGGAATCTGAGGGCCTGCGAAATTCCAAATGCTTAAATACGAGGAGTAACTCCGACCCCGAGACCCCATTTTAGAGTAAAAAAAAAGCCTCGCTTCGGGGCGTTTGGCTTTATAATACGACTGGAGGGAGGTGGAAGATGCATCCGGTCATTACAATGAAAAGCTGGAGCCACCATCTGCACGACAGCATGCTGTTGGCATGGCACGAGGTTGATCAGCACGTTCACAGCCGGCACTTCTGGGCTGGCGTGGCGTTGACGTTGCTGATCGTAGGTTTCGTGGCATTGTTGGTGTTGATGGCGAAAAATGTCCCGGTAGAGCCGCTTAATCTTTATCCATACGGCATACCGCTTGGGCCCTACGGGCTTTAAGCCGTAATAATGGATGGAGAATGAGTTGTGGTGGGGATTTTTATATTTCCCCGACCCGGAACCCTGTAGAACCTGCTCCGACAGAGATAGGGTTCCTCAACACTCTGGAGCCTCAGGAGAGGTGGTGCCGAGGGAGGGACTCGAACCCTCACGGTTTGCACCGCTGGATTTTGAGTCCAGTGCGTCTACCAATTCCGCCACCCCGGCTGAGTGAGAAGATGGGAAGATAGAAAAAGCCCCTGCTCATTGCAAGCAGGGGCTTTAAAATTCGCTTCTGCAAATTTTACTGGTCGTGCATTTCGTCGTAGAACTTGATGAACTCGTTCCGTTTATCGCTTTCACGAAGCTTGATGGCCGCGCGCGGGTGTTCGTTCATCTGTCCGGTGATCATGTAGGGAATGCTGTAGCCCCAGTCGATGCTTTCACGCAACGGAACCATCAGCTTTTCAACCGCCTCAATGATCGGGCGCTGCTTGAACTTCGGATTGCGCAAGAAACCGAGCAACAGTTCGGTCGGGCAGTTGCCCGCACCGCGTCCCATGCCGTCGAGGGTGGAGTCGAGCATAGTCGCACCGTTGATGGCCGAGCAAACGGTGTTCACATAGGCCATCTGCTGGTTGTTGTGGGCATGAATGCCAATCTGCTGGCCATGCTCCATCGCGCCGAGGTAGCGGCGCATGAGGTCTTCGATCTGCTCGTAGTAGAGCGAGCCAAAACTGTCGACGAGGTAAAGCATGTCGGCATCCTTGCATTTTCCAATCAGCTCCAAACCTTTGTTCAGTTCAAATTCCGGCACGGTGGAAATCGCCATCAGGTTGACGGAGGTTTCGTAACCTTTGTCCTTCGCCATCTTGACCATTTCCAACGCGGACGGAATCTGGTGGATGTAGCAGGCGACACGGACCAAATCGATCAGACTCTTATCGGCCCGGACAATGTCGTCTTCGTCGGTGCGGCCGATATCAACCAACACGCTCATTTTGATGCCGGGGTCTTCATCGCCGAAAAAGCGGTTGAGATGATCTTCGGTACAGGATTTCCACGGACCGTATTCATCGGGGCTGAACAGTTTCTTATCCGCCTTGTAGCCGATTTCCATGTAGTCGACGCCTGAGGCGACCAAGCTCTTGTGAACCAGATGCACAAATTCGTCGCTGAACTGGTGATTATTCATCAGACCGCCGTCACGAATGGTGCAGTCGAGCACCTTAAGCTGCGGCCAATAGTCGACTGACTCTTCACTGATATCTTTGATTTTTGTCATTTTTTTCTCCTTTAAAACCATTCCACTCTTCACGGCATATACTTTTTCGGCCATCCGCCGCTGGGCCTCCTCGCGATCACCAGTCTGAAGCGATTCCGAGAACTGCACTCCGTCGACCTTCTGCCGCCAGTAGTACACTCCCCCGCGGATTTTAAGATTTTTAATTCCTGTACCTTGAAATGTGCTCATAAGTGCATCACCTAACTGATGCGATATGATGCGCTTTTCGCAAAAAGAGTCAACCTTAGGGCCTCGAATAATTTGAATCAAAAAATTTATCCACAGATGAATGCCGATTGTCGCAGATGTTCAGATGCCGATTTCTGATCTGCGTCTATCTGCAAAAATCCGCGGATAAAAATATGAGTTGTATGAAGCAGGCTGGCTTGGGCAGCACGCCGACGGAGAGCCCTGCTTTCTCAACCAGATCAGGCCGATCTTCTGTAGGAAACGATCGAATATTCATCGGTCTCTTCGATGGTTTCCACCGGTTCAAAACCTTCCAGCCATTGGCTGTTGAAGAAGGTATCGCCCTCGACCTCTTTTTTCACCGTGGTCACCAGCATCTGGTCGCACTGCGGAATCAGCAGGTCATAAATCGCCGCGCCGCCGCAGACAATCGCGTCAGACGGAACGTCAGCGGGATTGAAAACTGCAGTTGCCCCTTCGAATCGTGCGTCCGGATTGCGGGTCAGCACAAAAATTTCGCGCCCTTTCAGCGGCGGAAGCCCTTCAAAGGTGGTGCGGCCGACAACGATCTTCCGAGCCATTGTGGTGCGCTTGAAAAACTGCAGGTCGCCCTTACAGCGCCACGGCAGACCACCGTCTAACCCGATGACTCCGTTTTCAGACCGGGCAACAATCGCAATCATCAGACCGCCACCTCGCCTTTGATCGCGGGATGGCATTCGTACCCTTCGAGCACGGCATGCTGCCACTCCCAGTCGAAGATCGACTCATAGCCGTCCAGCTTCAGCGTCGGCGGAGCATAGGGCTCGCGCTTCAGCTGCTCAGCCAGCTGAGCCTGATGATTTACATAAATATGGGCATCGCCGAGGAAGCCAATCAGCTTGCCGGCTTTCATGCCGCACTCTTTGGCGACCAGCTCCAACAGCAGGGCGTAGGAAGCAATATTGAAAGGGATACCGAGGAAAATGTCGCACGACCGCTGGTTCCAAAGCAGGTCGAGCACGCCATCGTTGCAGAGCAGCTGATAGGAATAGTGGCACGGAACCAGCGCCATCTGGTCGAGCTGCTGCGGATTCCAGGCATTTACCAGGATGCGACGGCTGTTCGGATTGGTCTTCAGGGTCTCAATCGCATTGGCCAACTGATCAATGCCGCCGGTAAAATTTTCGGCTCCGAATTCATATCGGCCGTTAAAGTTACGCCACTGGAAGCCGTAGATCGGGCCGAGGTCTTTTTCCTCAGCCATGGCTTTATAGGTGGCCTCGTCGTGGCCGTAAGGCACCTTGGCCGGCGTGCACCACTCATTCCAGATTTTGCAACCGCGCTCCTGAAACCACGACTTGTCGGTTACGCCCTTGATGAATCCCTCTAATTCGACCCGGAGGGTCTTCCACGCCATCTTTTTGGTCGTGAGCAGCGGGAAGCCGTTGGCCATGTCGTAATCAATCATGCAGCCGCTGACGGAAATCGTCTCCGTGGCCGTCCGATTGGTTTTCCTGCTTCCCTCTCGGAGGACTTTTTCAACAACCTGCTTGTATACCTGATCAATATTCATGCTTCAGCGTCTTCATCGTTTGCGTTTTTCAAAACAGGGAACGAAATTAGCACGCCCGGCCGAGGATTTGAAATTCCAAACATTGGAAAACAGGCTGAGCCTGTACCCAGCCATCTCTCCAAACCTTGAAAAAACCGCACCTCGCCGAATTTGAAGACAAACGCGGAGGCAACCTCTCACTGCTCAAGGCAGGCTGAATAATTTTCCAATCCTTGGAAAATTAAGAGGTCGGAAATCAGACAACAGAGGCCAGATTTTCCAGGCATTGGAAGTTTTGGCCTGATTTTTTCCAATGTTTGGAAAAAATGTTTCCAGGGTTTGGAAAACTACGCTGAAAAGTTTATGTGCGCGCGGTAGTAGGCGAGTTCGGCGGCGGAGGCGATGATGTCGTAGTAGGCATCGTGTTGACGCAGGCGGCGCAGGTCGGCTTCCGGAAAATATTTTTTGACGGTTTTGGGGTCGTCCTTTTTGAACTCGGGGCCTTCGGTGAGGTCGAGCCACTGAACTTTAAGGGCGGAGACATCGAGCAGTCGATAGTGAAGCCGGCTGGTGAAGACGGGGAAGAATTTGCGGGCCAGAATCCAGTCGTTATACACACTGTTGCCGGCCATCAGCGGTCGTTTCTGAATGGTTTTGGTCGGGGTTCCGCACCAGCGATCGACATAGGCCGTTAGCTTTTCGCCAACCTCTTCAACCGGCACGGCAGTGCGTGAGCGGCATTTCTTAAGGAGATCGGGAAGGTGCTTTTCCACCCAGGCGCTGACGGGTTCGGTTTCGGGCAGACGAATATACAGGTTGAGATCCTCCTCCGGCGGCGTGAGCCGCTTGAGGTCTTTATCGGTGAGCATGGCGGAGACCTGAAGCAGGCGCGCCTCATCGAGTTCAAGCGAGGTGAACTCGGTGTCGAACCAGAGGTAGGCGGTGGAGGTTTTATTCATTATTATTTCTTCTTCGCCTTGAGAATTTCGAAGGTGTCGGATGCGATTACTTTTTCTTCGTCGGTGTGAATGAGCAGTGCCTTCACCTTGGAAACTTTCGTCGTAATGACCGTTTTGTTGGCCTTATTGGCCCGCTTGTCGATTCTGAGGCCAAGATAGCCGAAGTTCGCCAGAACTTTTTCACGAATCAACGCATTGTTCTCACCAATGCCCGCCGTGAAGACAATCGCATCAATCCCGTTCATGGCCGCGGCGTAGGCTCCAATATATTTCTGGATGGAGTACACGAAAATATCCAAGGCTTCGATGCATCCCTCATAGCCTTTTTCGCAGCCGTCGAGCACATCGCGCATGTCGCTCTTTCCGCACAACCCCAGCAATCCGCCATGTTTGTTCATCATACCGCTGACCTGCTCTGTGCTGAGGCTCTGCGTCTGCATGATGTGGAGCGGGATGTAGGGATCAAGATCGCCGGAACGGGTTCCCATGAGGATACCGGCCAGCGGGGTGAGGCCCATGGAGGTATCGACCGATTTGCCGGCGGCAAATGCAGTAATCGATCCGCCGTTCCCCAAATGACAGGTGACAAGTTTAAGTTTTTCAATCGGCTTCCCAAGCTCTTCGGCCGCCTTTTTAGCGACGTAGCCGTGAGAGGTGCCGTGAAATCCATAGCGGCGGATTTTATGGGCGGTATACTGATTTTTCGGAAGGCCGTACAAATAGGCCTTCGGCGGCATGGTCTGGTGGATTGCCGTGTCAAACACCGCAACCTGCGGCATGTCGGGATAGAGTTCGTAGACAGCCTGAATACCCATCAGGTTGGGCGGGTTATGCAGGGGAGCTAATACGGAGTTTTGTCGAATGGCATCGACCACATCGCCGTCAATCAGCACAGATCCGGTAAAGTCCTCGCCCCCGTGTACCACACGATGCCCGACACCGGAGAGTTCGCTGAGACTCTTGATGGCACCCTTTTCCGGATCGGTCAGCATCTGGAAAATTGCGTTAATCGATTTTTTATGGTCCGGCAGGTCGATGTACTGATGCTCTTTTTCGGCGCCCGATTTTTTACAATCCACACTGGAACCGGAGATGCCGATGCGTTCAGCTCCGCCCTGCGCCAATACGACAAAATCCTGCGTATCGACAGCAACCTGATACAGTTTGTATTTGATAGAGGATGAGCCCGAGTTGATGACCAGAATTTTCATTTTTCTTCCTGCTTGCGTTTGAAGTTAGAGAGATTGAACGACGGTGATTGCCGCAACGCCGACGATGTCTTCGGCACTGCACCCGCGCGAAAGATCGTTCACCGGCTTTTTCAAGCCCTGCAAAACGGGGCCGTAGGCTTCCGCCCCGCCAAGGCGCTGCACCAGCTTGTAGCCGATATTGCCGGCGTTGAGATCCGGGAAAATGAGCACACGGGCCTGTCCGGCAACCGCGCTGCCCGGCGCTTTGGATTTTCCGACCGATGGCACAATCGCCGCGTCCAGCTGAAATTCGCCATCCAGCTCGAATCCCTGATCGGCATATTCGGCATCAATCAGCTGCTTGGCTTTGGCGGTCGCGGCGACCACTTTGTCGACCAACGGACTGGATGCGGATCCTTTGGTGGAATACGAAAGCATGGCCACCTTAGTCGGCAGACCGAACTGCTTCGCCGTCTGTGCGCTTTGCACGGCAATCTGGGCCAGCTGATCCGCATCGGGATTTTCAATCAGGCCGCTGTCGGAGAAAATGTACGGGACGTCATTGCACACCATAAAAAACAGGGAGGAAACCATTCCGCCTTTTTTGGCACCGCGGATGATCTGAAGCGCCGGACGGACGGTATCCGCCGTGGAGTGCGCCGCGCCGGAGACAAGGCCGTCGGCATCGCCGCACTGCACCATCATCATGCCAAAATAGTTGACCTGCTTGAGGGTTTCCTTGGCCTGCTCCAACGTGATCCCTTTGCTTTTTCGAAGTTCATAAAATGCGGCGGCATATTCCTCGAGTTTTTCATCCGTTTCCGGGTTGATCACGGTGACGCCGGAACCGGCGCGCTCGGCGACGGCCTCATCGCCGAGAACAATCACCCTGGCGATTGCCTCGGCGGCAATTGCGTTGGCGGCCTCGATCACCCGTTCGTCGGCCCCTTCCGGCAACACGATTGTGCGCGGATTGGCTTTGGCCTTCTCAATAACATTACTGATAAATGCGCTCCGACTCATCTCTGACTTCCCTCTTTTTTACTTCAGACATCTCAACAAAATCTATGTCAAAAAACAGAAAAGACCTCTAAGCATTCGCTTAAGAGGTCTTTTCATCTGCGGCTTCTCCCGGTTATTTTTCGGATTTGGCCGGCGCATCGGCTTCCACCCACTCGAGAATGGCCATTTCTGACGCATCGCTCATCCGCGGGCCGAGCTTGGTGATCCGTGTGTAACCGCCGGAGCGGCTGGCGAATCCAGGTGCAATCTCGTCAAAGAGCACTTTGACATGATCCGGGCTTCTCAGCTTGGCAACCGCATTGCGGCGAGCCGCCAGGGTTCCCTTTTTGCCGAGCGTGACCATTTTCTCAGCGATTGAACGGGCCACTTTGGCTTTCGTCAAGGTGGTTTTGATGCGGCGTTCCGCGATCAGACTGCAGACCATGTTGGCCAACATTGAGTCGCGGTGCGCGCCACGGCGACCGAGTTTAACTTTGCTTACGCGATGTCTCATTATAAACCTCTTATTCTAAAACTATTCTTCATCGCTAATCGGGGGATTGAGCAGATCCGCATCAAACGTCATGCCGAGTGCCAGCCCCATATCGATGATCTTCTTCTTGATTTCATTCAGCGATTTTTTACCGAAGTTGCGGTACTTGAGCATTTCCGCTTCTGTCTTCTGCGCCAGTTCGCCAACGGTGGTGATGTTGGCGTTGTTCAGGCAGTTGGCAGCACGAACACTCAACTCAATTTCATTCACGCTGATATTGAGTTTCTTGCGCAGCTCTTCTTTTTCGATATCAATCTGTTTTTCGCTCGCTTCGAACTCGATGAGGTCTTTGTCGTAGCTGACAAAGATGTCGAGGTGATGGCGGAGAATCGCGGCCGACATGGTCAGCGCATCGTCCGGGGTCACACGACCGTCTGTCCAGATTTCGATGATCAGCTGGTCGTAGTCGGTACGGCGACCGACGCGGCAGGAAGCGACGTCGTATTTCACACGCGCAACGGGGGAAAAGAGTGAATCAATCGGAATGACACCGATTTGCTGTTCAGCCGGCTTGTTGCCGTCTGCCGGGCAATAGCCGCGGCCGACACGGGTTTCGATTTCGACCTCGAACGTTCCGTTGGTGTCGAGTGTGGCGATGTGATGATCGGGGTTAAGCACCTCAATGCTGTCATTGGTCTGAATATCGCCAGCGGTCACTTCGCCAGGGCCATTGACGCTGATTTTCAGGCGCTGGGGTTCGCGAGTATAGGACTTGAGCAGAACCTTTTTGAGGTTGAGAATGATGTCGGTGACATCTTCCACAACACCCGGAATGCTGCAAAATTCGTGAGGAGCGCCGGTGATTTTCACCGAGGAGATTGCGGTTCCTTCGAGCGAGGAAAGCAATACACGGCGCATGGAGTTACCGATAGTCCGTCCGTAGCCGGCCTCAAAAGGCTCCGCTATGAATTTCCCGTAGGTATCGGTGGAAACGGTTTCGTCTTTGACGACCCGTTTTGGCATTTCGAAACGACCTAGTCTGATTGGCATCTTATTTTCTCCCAGAACCGGGCGTTAACCGGTTCATATGGTGTTAATTTATTCGTCCGTTCGTTATACGCGGCGCTGCTTTTTGGGGCGGCAACCGTTATGCGGAACCGGCGTGGTGTCCTTAATGGCAGAAACACGAAGACCCGCGGCCTGGATCGCGCGCACAGCCGACTCGCGGCCTGCACCCGGCCCCTGCACCCGGACTTCTACTTCGTTCATCCCATGGGAAATTGCACCGCGCGCAGCTTCCTGCGCAACGGTTGTCGCGGCGAAGGCTGTGCTCTTGCGGGATCCCTTGAACCCGCAACGACCTGCGCTGCTCCACGAAACAACCTCGCCGCGCATATCGGTCAGCGAAACGATCGTGTTGTTAAATGTTGTTTTGATAAAAGCGATTCCGTACGGAATATTCTTAGCCCCTTTGATACGGCGCTTCGGCTTGGTGTCCTCTTCCTTATCGCCTTCGAGGATCGCGAAGATGTCTTTCTGGCGCGAGGGTTTTTTCGACTCAGCCGCTTTTTCTTCAGCGACGGGAGCAGCAGCTGGCGTTTCTTCAGCAACAGGTTCAGCGGCGGGAGCTTCGACAACGGCTTCTGCCACCGCTTCGACAACTTCTTCTACAGGTTTGGTTTCTTCAGCCATGAATGGATTCCTTACTTATGAAATTATTTCGACGCAACTTTAGCTGCTGAACGCGCTTCTTTACCGCGAACCGCACCCACGGTGCGAATCGGACCCTTACGGGTACGTGCATTCGTTTTAGTCCGCTGTCCGCGAACGGGAAGACCGCGACGATGCCGCGAACCGCGATAGGAGTTAATGGAGATCAGACGGCGGATGTTCTGAGTCACCTGACGACGCAGATCCCCTTCAATCACATAGTCTTCGCGAATCACTTTCGTGAGCGCGGTCAACTGTTCGTCAGTCAGGTCGTCCGCCTTCTGAGCGGGATCCAAACCGGATTTAGCAATCAGCTCACGCGAGGTGGTGAGGCCGAGGCCGTAAATATAGGTCAAAGCGTATTCAAGACGCTTTCTGCCGGGGACATCAATTCCAAGTACACGTGGCATAAATCTGCTCCTTTAGCCCTGACGCTGTTTGTGACGGGGTTTGAGTTTATTAATAATGTAGACACGCCCTTTACGACGAA
>JAEIOF010000065.1 GCA_016342445.1 Verrucomicrobiota bacterium
GAGTGGACGCCGTCGGTGAGTCGCGGTGAATATGCTGCGGCGATTGCGGCGATCAAGGAGCACATTGCGGCGGGCGACACCTATCAGGTGAATTACACCTTCCGGCTCAATGCCGATTTCGAGGGCGATTCATTCGCTTTTTTTTGCGATCTGGCCGCCGCGCAACAGGGCGGATACGGCGCGTTCATTGAAACCGATGATTTCTCTATCTGCTCGGCATCGCCCGAGCTGTTTTTTGAGCTCAAAGACGGAACAATCACCTCACGCCCGATGAAGGGAACGCTTCCGCGCGGACTGACGTTTTCCAATGATTGGAAAAATGCGGAGGCGCTGAAGAATTCCGCCAAGGATCGCGCGGAAAACATCATGATCGTCGATATGATCCGCAACGACATCGGGCGCATTGCCGAGGCGGGGAGTGTGAAAACGCTCAGCCGTTTTAATGTCGAAAAATATCCGACCGTCTGGCAGCTGACCTCAACGGTTCAGGGGAATCTCAAACCACGAAATACACAAAACACACGAAATGTTATTGAGGTGATGCAGGCGCTGTTTCCGTGTTCTTCAATTACCGGTGCGCCGAAGGCGAAGACGATGGAGTTGATCCGCGAGCTGGAGGCCTCGTCACGAGGCATTTATACAGGAAGCATCGGTTTCGTCGCTCCCAACGGGAACGCGCAGTTTAACGTCGCCATCCGGACTGCCGTGATTCAGGACGGCAAGGCCGAGTACGGAATCGGCGGAGGCATTGTCTGGGACTCCGATGCGGATGCCGAATATGAAGAGGCGCTCTCGAAGGCGGCGATCCTGACGAAAAAGATGCCGCCGTTTGATCTGCTCGAAACGATGCTCTATGAGGGTGGACAGATTTTTCTTTTGGAGCGCCATTTGAAACGGCTGGCAGATTCGGCGGACTATTTTGATTTTGTATGTGATCTGAATCAGATTCGGGAACATCTGCGAAATTTGCGGATTGAAAATCCGACCAGGGTTCGACTGCTGCTGAACAAAGCCGGCGACTTCGATTTCCAAACATTTGAAATTCCGTCGGCGGCCGGGCAGGTAAAGCTGGCGATTGCGAACGAGCCGGTCGATTCGAAGGATCTGTTTCTTTACCACAAAACGACGAATCGCGCGGTCTACGAAAAGGCTAAGGCGGATTTCCCCGCTGCGGATGACGTGCTTCTGTTCAACGAACGCGGCGAGGTGACGGAGAGCTGCATCGCCAATGTGGTCGTCGAGTGGGGCGGACGAAAAGTTACGCCGCCGGTTTCCTGCGGTCTGCTTGCGGGGACATTCCGTGATGAACTGCTCGCTGCGGGTGAGATTGAGGAAGGCGTCATCTCGCTTAATGATTTGAAGCGCGCCGACTCAGTCTGCCTGATCAATTCAGTGCGACGCCGGCGTCCCGTTATTCTAGTTTGACGAGCCGTTCCAACGGAAGGCGAGCAGGCAGACGTCATCCGTAAGCGGCGCACCGCTGTTGAATTCATTGACGGCGTCGACCAGCGAATCGCAAGCCACCTTCGGGCCGTTGTCCTGTTGCTTCTGAAGAACCTCCCGGGCACGGGTCATCCCGAACTCTTCGCCCTCTTTATTGATCTCTTCAAGAAGCCCGTCGGTGTACATCAGGACGGTATCACCCGCATCGAGCTGAATCTGGACGGTTTTGTACTCGAAATTTTCGACGACAGCCAGCGCGGGGCCGTTGACGTGGTTAATCGCATGCAGCGGCGCCGCATGCAGAGGGGGTTCCCCGTCGTGGATAAGGAAGGGGGTTGTGTGGCCCGCCGATGCCCCGCGCACGTTGCCAGTTTCTGTGTTGAGGATCAGATAGGATGCCGTGACAAAGATGAAGGCGTCCTGCGACTGAAAGATGGGGCGCAGCTGCCGGTTCAGTTCGGAGAAAAAGTCTCCCGGCGACAGGCTTCTTCGCGTCAGATCGCCGATCATGGCGTACACAATGGCCGTAATCAATGCCGCCCGGACTCCGTGGCCCATGACATCGCAGATCAGCATGCCCGCTTCGGTGTCGCTCAGTTTGTGAATGCTGCACAGATCTCCGCTGACCGGTGTATTGGAAATATAGCGGTGGGCAAATTGCACAGATTTGCTGTCGGCCGGTGCAGGGAAATTCGGGTAGAACTGCGGAAGAAAGGCCTGCTGCAGGTTGGCCGCCATGCGCAGATCCTCTTCCATCTGTTTGTTGATCTGGGTGAGCTGATTGGCGTATTGATGCAACTTGATCTCGCCGAGTTTGTGTTCGGTAATGTCGCGCGAGATACCGAAGGTTCCAATGATATTGCCGTCGGCGTCGCGCAAGGGCATTTTCGAGGTGGACACCCATGCTTCGTGCCCGTCCGGAAAGGTTTCCTTTTCCTCAATCCCATAGAGCGGTTCGCCGGTTTTTATAATCTTCTGTTCGTCCTCGTACGCTTGCTCGGCATGTTCCCGGGTGAACGTGTCGAAGTCGGTTTTCCCCATGATCGCATCCGCTGATGCCCATCCGTGTTTTTTAATACAGGCCTGATTAATCAGAATGAATCGGGACTTTAGGTCTTTAAAATAGATGGAGTCGGTGGTGTTGTTGAGAAGCTGGTTCAGCAGCTCTTCGCTCGTATAGGGAGTCTCTTCAGCCATATCGTTTTCTCCGTCTGAAAGACTATAGGGTTGCCGGTAAAATGCAACCGGGGAAATGCCTGCCGGGCCAATCCGTTTGTGGCAAACATTCGCGAAAATCAGCGCCCGCGATCCGTTTCCCGCAGTCAGGACTGCTTTTAGAAAATTATTTATCGCGATGCTTTCAGCGCGGCGGCTTTTCTGTTTAACTCCAAGGCTCATGAAACCAAAAATTTTGATTATTACGGGCTACGGCGTGAACTGCGAGGCGGAGTCCGCGCGGGCGTGGGAGCTGGCGGGCGCGGAGCCGGTGCAGGTGCATATTAACGACCTGATCGAGAAGCCGGAGCAGATGCGCGATTTCCAGGGGCTGATGTTTATCGGCGGCTTTTCCTACGGCGACCACATGACCAGCGGCCACGTGTTCGCCCTGCGCGTGAAGCATCACCTGCGCACCGAGCTTCAGCAGTTCATCGACGACAAAAAAATCATCCTCGGCGTCTGCAACGGGTTCCAGACCATGACCAAGATCGGTTTGCTGCCCGGCTTCGCCGGCGACTATTTTGAGCCGAAGGTCTCCCTGATGCAGAACGATTGCGGCACCTTCCAGAACTTCTGGGTCAACCTGAAGTTCGAAGCGAACTCCCCCTGCATCTTTACAAAAGGGCTCGACACGATGCCGATGCCGATCCGTCACGGAGAAGGCAAGATTTTCACCACCGACTCCTCGGTGATTGAACAGATCGAAAAGCTCGGTTGCGCCGCCGCGCGCTATGCGGACGCGGACGGCAATGCAACCATGGACTTTCCGGCCAATCCGAACGGATCGCTTAACGCCATCGCCGGACTGTGCGACCCGACCGGCCGCATCTTCGGTCTGATGCCGCATCCCGAGGCCTACCTCTTTCCCGAGAACCACCCCAACTGGGACGTGCAGAAGCTCAACGGCACGCTGCCCCCGCAGGGACTGGGACTCAAACTTTTTGAAAACGGCGTGAAATTCCTCGCCGGTTAAAATTTGAATAGATTTTTCCAAGGGTTGGAAAAATCGAATGAAGTTTTTCCAGACATTGGAAAGCAACTGCGTTGCGGCATAGCGCTTCGCGGCGCAAGAGCGATGCTTTTTCCGAAGTTTGGAAGATGTAGGTTCAAATCAAAAAGAGGAGAGAGCTATGGCAGTCATCGACTTCGGCGGAACCAAAGAAACCGTCGTGACCCGTAAAGAGTTCCCGCTGGCGAAAGCCCGCAAGGTTCTGAAAAACGAAACCATCGCCATCATCGGCTACGGCGTGCAAGGCCCGGCCCAGGCGCTTAACCTGCGCGACAACGGCTTCAACGTCATTGTCGGCCAGTCCAAAAAATTCATGAAGGACTGGAACCGTGCCATCAAGGACGGCTTCAAGCCCGGCGAAACCCTCTTCGAAATCGAAGAAGCGGTTCAGAAGGGAACGGTCATTCAATATCTGCTCTCCGACGCCGCGCAGAAAATCTGCTGGCCGCAGATCAAGCGCAACCTGAAAGCGGG
Source organism: Verrucomicrobiota bacterium (assembly GCA_016342445.1). Taxonomy (GTDB): domain Bacteria; phylum Verrucomicrobiota; class Kiritimatiellia; order Kiritimatiellales; family Tichowtungiaceae; genus Tichowtungia. The sequence continues at coordinate 4,145 of JAEIOF010000065.1, forward strand.
CGATGCGCTCTACTTCAGCCACGGGTTCTCGATCGTCTACAAAGACCTCACCAAAATCATTCCGCCAACCGATGTTGACGTAATTCTGGTCGCCCCGAAAGGCTCCGGCCTCAATGTCCGCCGCAACTTCCTGACCGGCGCAGGCATCAACTCGAGCTTCGGTGTATTCCAGGATGCCACCGGCCGCGCCGAAGAGCGCTGCATGGCGCTCGGTATCGGAATCGGCTCCGGCTACCTCTTCCCGACTACCTTCGAGAAGGAAGTCACCTCCGACCTCGTCGGCGAACGCGGCATCCTGATGGGTGCGCTGGCCGGCGTGATGGAAGCGCAGTACAGCGTGCTCCGTAAAAACGGACACAGCCCCTCCGAAGCATTCAACGAAACGGTCGAAGAGCTCACCCAGAGCTTGATCCGTCTCGTCGACGAAAACGGCATGGACTGGATGTTCTCCAACTGCTCGGCTACCGCACAGCGCGGCGCGCTCGACTGGGCGCCGAAATTCAAGAAAGCCACGCTGCCCGTCTTTAACGACCTCTACAAAGCGGTCAAAAACAAAGATGAAGCCAAACGCGTGCTCAAAGTCTGCGGCGCGAAAAACTATCGCGAACGCCTGGAAAAAGAACTCAAAGCCATCCACGACTCCGAAATGTGGCAGGCCGGGGCCGCTTCGCGCTCGCTTCGCCCGAAAGGCAAAGCCAAAGAGATTGCCAAAGGCACCAAAGGGGTTGGCGGCCGCGGCGCCAATTAGTATCCGGCGCGGCAAAATGAAAACGGGCTCTCGAAAGAGGGCCCGTTTTTTGTTTCCGTTTTTCCAGGCATTGGAAGTTTAAAGCCGGGCGGTCGAGGAGTTGTGTTCCTGAAGGGCTGTTTTGACCGACTGGATGGCAGCGATATCAATGGTGTCTTCCAGCAGGCGGTCGACATATCTCGGGTTGAGTCTGTGATGTTCCCCGAGAATCCAGATGATTTCGTCGGCGGTGGGGAGGCGGTTGTCCCGTTTTTCAAAGTCGGTTATGATGGCGCGGACTTCGGGGGATATTTTGTCGATCAGCATCATGACAACGGCGTTATCGCCGCCGCTTAATGCCATGAGAACGCTGGCTTGGAGCCGGGTCTCTGCTCCGTGTACGCTAGCCGGAAGGGCGGTTTCGTCAGAGCGAATATCTATCGTCATGGGTTCAGTTCCTTTGGCAGGTGAATTCATGGCCCTTGATCCGCCGCCATTGTACAAAGCGGAAGGGCAGTTACAAGGCGCAGGATTTAAAATTTCCAATGCCTGGAACTATTCGCCTGCGGCGAGATCCCAGAAGGCGCGGACGGCGGGGCGGGCAAGGCCGCGTTTAGTGGCGCAGAGGCCGACTTCGTAGGGGTCGAGGATGGGGGCGTTTTTTAGAATTTGCACGTCGTCGCAGAAGGGGCTTTTTTCGAGCACGAGCTGCGGGACGATACCGATGCCGCAGCCGAGCCGTACCATGGCGATGAGCGCCTCATTCCCGGATACTTCCGAGGTGATGTCGGGCGTGATGCCTTTTTTCTTTAACCATTGATCCAGTCGCTGGCGGGAGAGTCCGCTGCGCGGCAGAACGAGCGGCGCGAGGCTTAGGTCGAGCTTGCCGCGTTTCAAGGGCGGCTCGGAGTGGAGTCCCTGTTTCGGGGCGATGAAGACGAGCGGGATTTGGGTGAGGGGCAGGAATTCGAGCTGCGGGGCGCGGCGGTCGGGCAGGGCGGCGACGGCGAGGTCGATTTCTCCGGTGAGAATCTGTTCGACCGCCTGCTCGGCGGCGCCGGTGCGCAGTTCGAGCTGAACGTCGGGGCAGACGGCGCGGTAGGCTTCGAGCAGTCCGGGGAGCAGGCTGTAGACGGCGGTGATGGAGGCGTAGAGCGAGAGCGGTCCGCTGACCGCCGGTTCGGCGGCAAGGCTTTCCTGAAATTCCTGCCACTCCTGTCGCGCTTGTCGGGCGTAGGCTTGGAAGCGGATGCCAGCGGGGGTGAGTGCGACGCTGCGGTTGTCGCGCGTGAAGAGCGGATGGCCGACCTCTTCTTCCAGTCGCTGGATGGAGCGGGTGAGCGCGGAGGGGCTGAGGTTGCACGCGCGGCTGGCCTGCCCGAAGTGGAGCAAGTCTGCCAGTGCCAGGAAGGTATTTAGCTCGTGAATATTCATGTCCGCCCGTTTGTTGCAAGAACTGCAACATAGTGTTCATATCAATTCAATTTACGCAATAAAGAAGTGCGGGTACTCTGCCGGCCGTTTTAATCAAGAAAAGGAGAACGACTCATGGGCCAGAACTATTTCAATACGCTTCCGCTTCGCCGTCAGCTTCAGGAGCTGGGCACCTGCCGCTTTATGGACGCCTCTGAATTCGCCGCCGGCACCGAGGCCGCGAAAGGCAAAAAGATTGTGATCGTCGGGTGCGGCGCACAGGGACTCAATCAGGGTTTGAATATGCGCGACAGCGGTCTGGACGTTTCCTACACCCTGCGCGCCGCCGCCATCGCTGAAAAACGCCAGTCCTTCCTGAATGCTTCCGAAAACGGATTTTCGGTCGGTACCTATGCGGAAATGCTTCCGACAGCTGATATCGTGATGAACTTGGCTCCTGATAAACAGCATACCAATGTGGTCGAAACGGTGGTTCCGCTGATGAAGCAGGGCGCGACCTTCTGCTACGCCCATGGGTTTAATATCGTTGAAGAAGGCACGCAGATCCGCGAGGACCTGACCGTGATCATGGTTGCGCCGAAATCTCCGGGCTCGGAGGTGCGTGAAGAGTACAAGCGCGGCTTCGGTGTGCCGACCCTGATCGCCTGCCACGGCGAAAACGATCCGAACGGCAACGGCCTTGAAATCGCCAAAGCCCTTTGTGTTGCACAGGGCGGCGACCGCGCCGGCGTGCTGGAATCCTCTTTTGTGGCGGAAGTGAAGTCCGACTTGATGGGTGAGCAGACCATCCTCTGCGGCATGCTTCAGGCGGGCGCATTTCTTTGTTATGATAAGATGACCGGGAAGGGCATCGATAAAGCCTGGGCGGTTCAGCTGATCCAGTACGGCTGGGAAACCATCACCGAAGCGCTCAAGCAGGGCGGCATCACCAATATGATGGATCGCCTCTCCAATCCGGCAAAAATCGAAGCATTCATTCTTTCTGAAGAAATTAAGGAAATCCTCCGTCCGCTCTTCGAAAAGCACATGGACGATATCATCTCGGGTGAGTTCTCCCGCACGATGATGGAAGACTGGGCCAACGACGACGTGAATCTGCTGGGCTGGCGCAAGGCCACCGGCGAAACCGAGTTTGAAAAAACCGAAGCCGCCGGCGAAATCACCGAGCAGGAGCACTTTGATAAAGCGATTCTGATGGTCGCGATGGTTAAAGCCGGAGTCGAGCTGGCGTTCGAGGCGATGGTCGAAGCGGGCATTCAGCCGGAGTCGGCCTATTACGAGTCGCTACACGAAACGCCGCTGATCGCCAATACGATCGCCCGCAAGAAGCTGTTCGAAATGAACCGGATCATTTCCGATACCGCGGAATACGGTTGCTACCTGTTCGCCCACGCCTGCGTGCCGATGCTGAAGGAGTTTATGGAAGACATCGACCTCGATGTGATCGGCAAGGGTCTGGAGCTGGCGGACAACTCAGTCGACAACAAAACCCTCGTGGAGGTGAATGCGGCGATCCGCTATCACCTCGTCGAAGAGGTTGGCGAAGAGTTGCGCGCCTCGATGGGCACCATGAAAACATTGAGCCGCTAGAGGTGAAAGCCCTCTTAAAATGCCTCGGATTGCGGGGCGTTTTTGTTGGATATTGCAGTTTACAAGGGCGGGGGGCGTCTGTATATTTCGGCGCTCAAATAGAGACAGAACGAAAAGTAAGTGTTTTATAGAAGGAGCCTATAGTGGATCAGGCAGCAATAGCGGAAGTAAAAAAAGAGTATCAGAAGAACGATCGCGACACCGGTTCGGTGGAAGTGCAGGTTGCTTTGTTGACCAAGCACATCGCGGAATTGACTGAGCATCTCAAAATTCACAAAAAAGACCACAGCTCACGCCGTGGCTTGATCACCATGGTCAACAAACGTCGGAAACTCCTGAGTTATCTGACAAAAGAAGATACCTCGCGCTATCAGGAATTGATCAAGCGCCTCGGTCTTCGCCGCTAAACAGCCAGAAAGCCCCGCACTTCTGCGGGGCTCTCTTGTTTATGGCCGCAATTCTTGCGGCAGTTATCAGTTAAAAGTTATCGGTGAATGGTTCAGATGAATGAGTCCTGTTTCCCAAATAACGAATAACCAATAACCAATAACAGATCGAAACTGCGGAGCAGTTCGATGATCCACTCCAGAGGCAACGCATCCGGCCTCGTTGGCTCCCGGCAGCAATGGATGCAGAAGTAAGGAAAGAAATGAAAGACGCAATAAAAGTAGAGTTCGAAGTCGGCGGCATGCCGATGAGTTTTGAATCCGGAGTCCTCGCACAGCAAGCCGCTGGTGCCGTCTCCTGCCAGTTCGGCGACAACGTCGTTTTCTCGGCCGTTACCACGGGCAATTCGCGCGAAGGGTGCGATTTCTTCCCGCTCCAGGTTGAATACCGTGAAAAATTTTATGCCGCAGGTCGTTTCCCCGGTGGATACTTTAAGCGTGAGGCCCGTCCTTCCGAATCGGAAATCCTCACCATGCGCGTAACGGATCGTCCGATCCGCACCCTGTTCCCTGAAGGGTTCTATGATGAAGTGCAGATTAATAACATGTTGATGTCCACCGATTGCACCCGTGCGTGCGACTTCCTCAGCATCAACGCATCCAGCGCCGCGCTCATGCTGACTGAACTCCCGTTTGGCGGCCCGATCGGCGCCGTACGCATGGCCCGCGTCAACGGGGAGTTCCTCATCAACCCGACGCACGACGACATGCTTAAAAGCGACCTCGACCTCACCTACGTCGGCACCGCCGACAAAACCATGATGATCGAAGGCTCCGCCAACGAAATCAGCGAAGCCGACTTCATCGCCGCCATGAAACTGGCGCACGAAGCCATCCAGCCGATCCTCGCCGCTCAGTTTGAACTGCGTAAACAGCTCGGTCTGCCGGAATGGAAAGTCGTTGTGGCAGAAAAAGACACCACGCTCCTCGATAAGGCCCGCGAAATCGGCGGCGAGAAATTCAGCATTATCCTTCAGGAGGGCGCCAAGCTCAAACGCCAGGAAGCAGTGAACGCACTAAAAGAAGAAGTAAAAGTGCAGATGCTTGAGGTGTTCCCGGAAATGACCAACGAAGACTATTTCCACGCCTTCCACGAACTTGAAATCGAAACCCTCCGCAAAAACGTTCTCGAGAAGAAATTCCGTATCGGCGGCCGCGGCTTCGACGAAATGCGCGAACTGAAAGCCCAAGTCGGTGTCCTGCCGCGCGTGCACGGTTCCGCCATTTTCAACCGCGGGGAAACCCAGTCGCTCGCGACCGTCACTCTCGGCCCGAAGAAAGATTCGCAATCCATGGACGCCGTCACCGGCGGCCCGAAGGAAAAGAGTTTTATGCTGCACTACAACTTCCCGCCCTACAGCGTGGGTGAGTGTGGTCGCCTCGGAATGACCGGACGCCGCGAAATCGGTCACGGAAATCTGGCGGAACGCAGTATCGTTCCGATCCTTCCCGATGACTACCCTTACGCTGTGCGCGTGGTTTCCGAAATCATGGGCTCCAACGGATCGTCTTCCATGGCCTCCGCCTGTGTCGGTGTCCTCGCCCTCATGGACGCCGGTGTGCCGATCAAGGCTCCGGTTGCCGGGATCTCGGTCGGTCTCTTCGCCCAGGGTGAACAGTCCGAGCTCGTGATCGACATCCTCGGAACCGAAGACCACTGCGGCGATATGGACTTCAAGGTCGTTGGAACTCGCAAGGGAATCACCTCCTTCCAGGTTGACCTCAAAATCAACGGACTCAACTGGGACCAGGTTGAAGGCGCTTTCGCCATGGCTCTCAAAGGTCGTCTCGAAATCCTCGACTACATGCAGACCGTCATCGACGCTCCGCGTGCTGAAATGTCCAAATACGCTCCGCGTGTTGAAGTCGTCAAAATTGACCCTGAAAAAATTGGCGCACTGATTGGCCCCGGCGGCAAAGTCATTCGCGGCATCACCGAAACCTACGGCGTGCAGATCGATGTTGCAGAAGACGGAACCGTCAGCATCTTCAGCTCCGATGGTAATGCCATGATGGGCGCGCTCAAAGTCGTCAACGGCATCTGTGCCGAAGCTGAAATTGGCAAAATCTACGAAGGAACGGTCAAAACGATCCGCGACTTCGGTGCCTTTGTTGAAATTCTGCCCGGTAAAGACGGTCTCGTACACGTCTCTGAACTCGCTGACTTCCGCGTCGGCTCCGTTGGCGATATCTGCAAAGAAGGCGACACCATGTTCGTCAAAGTGCTCGACGTCGACCGCGACGGAAAAATCCGCCTCAGCCGCAAAGCGGCCATGGCTGAAAAAGATGCCGCCGCTCACAGCGAAGAAAAAACCGAAGACGCCGAGTAACCCTCAGCTTCTTCAATCGAAAAGCCCTTCCGCTCGCGGAGGGGCTTTTTTTTTAACGGTCGCATTTCGCCCGCGGGTATCGGATTGGGACTTCCCTCTCTTTTTCCCGAGCGCCAGGGGAGGATATTTTACTGATTTTCTTCAGACAATCCTGAATGGATAGAGTATACACAACGGCATGAGCCTTGAGAGAATAGCCAGGCAGTTTGATTTACACGGCCGACTGGCCAGCATCCGACCCATTACTTGCGGCAATGTCAATGACACCTATATTGCGGTGTTCAGAACCCATTTCTCTGAAGAGCGGGTGATTATTCAGCAGATCAACCACCGTGTATTTCCCCGTCCGGACTGGATCATGGAAAACATGCGGATTCTCACGCAACACTGTCATGAGCAGCTCTTGAGAGAGAGCGATTCGGCCGACCGAATTTGGCAGATTCCGCGTATCATTCCCTGTAAAGGCGGCGCGGACTGTTTTGTTGACGACTCCGGCAACTATTGGCGCGCACTAACCCTGATCGCCTCCGCAGAAGCATTTGATGTGGCTCAGAGTGAAGAACACGCCTATGAGTGCGGAATGGTGCTAAGGCAGTTCCACTGGCTGATCTCCGGAATTGATCCGGCTCTCCTGCGCGACACCCTGCCGGGGTATCATGAGACGCCCGGCTACCTCGAAAAATATGACCGGATCGTATCTACGGACTCCGCGCGTGAACAGCTTGAAGGTTCTGAGCAGGTTCGCAGCTCACACAAATTTATAGAGGCTCGTCGGGAGTTTGCCCGGGTTCTTCAGGATGCACAGCAGAGCGGAGAGCTTCAGACCCGACTGATCCACGGGGATCCGAAAGTCAGTAACATCATGATTGATGAGGACTCGGGCAAGGGGACGGCCATGATTGATCTGGACACCGTAAAACCCGGACTGATCCATTATGATTTCGGAGATGCGCTTCGCTCACTTTGTAATCGGGCCGGGGAAGAGGCCGAAGAGTTATCTGATGTCGCCTTTGATTTGAACCTGTGCGATGCCTTTGTGCAGGGCTACACCGTTTATGCAAAAGAATTTCTTACCCCGAATGACCGGAAGTATTTATACGACTCGATTCGTTTAATTACCTTTGAGCTGGGTCTCCGGTTTTTCCAGGATCATCTGGCGGGCGATGTCTATTTCAAGATCCGTGTTCCGGAGCAGAACCTGCACCGAGCCTGCGTCCAGTTTCGCCTGTGCGAGAGCATCGAAATCCGCAAGCGTCAGATCAAGCAGCTCCTTGATGACGCCTTTCAATAGTCCGTCCCGGCTTGGGGAATCTATTTTACAAGA
>JAEIOF010000066.1 GCA_016342445.1 Verrucomicrobiota bacterium
ACATTGGAAAACTTCTCGCCGCGGCAGCTTGTGATGCGTATCTTCCTCCGTTGCAGGCAGAGTGTATCGGCCGCTCTTTGGTTCGCCAAGGGGAGGAAAGTCCGGACTCCGCAGGGCAGGACGTTCCGTGGTTAACGCGGGAACCTTGGTGCGAGATCGCCAGGGATGGAAAGTGCCACAGAAATTATACCGCCCCGAGGGCGCTTCGGCGCATCGAAGGGTAAGGGTGAAATGGTGGGGTAAGAGCCCACCGCTCCGAGGGTAACCGAGGAGGCAGGGTAAACCCCGTCCGGAGCAAGATCAAATAGGGATCGAGAGGCTGCCCGTCTCGCTTGAGATCCGGGTTGATTGCATTAGACAAATGGTCGACTCCTTCGGGAGAACAGAATCCGGCTTACAGCTCTGTCTGCACTTTTTTAACGGGGCGGCTTTTTAGCCGCCCCGTTTTTTATTCTCTTCGCGTAATGCTTCGAGTCGCCCCATTCGTTGAAGCCGATGGTTTCGCCGATGCCCTGGATGCGGCGGGTCAGGCATCCGCGACACATGGATGAGTTTTCATCCAGACACGGTTTGTTGTCGTAGAGCGTGTAATTGGGTCTGAATTCGGTTTCGGTGACGTTGGGCATGATGACGTTCGCGCCGCATTTGAGTCCCATTTCGCGTCCGGTGTGTTCCAAGGCTTGGAGCGCAGTGGCGGCGGCGATGTTGATATCTTTCAATACAATGCGCGTTACGGCGATCATTTTGAGACCGAGCGTCAGCGCGGCCTGTTTCTGCTCTTCGGTGTAGGGCGGAATTTCTTTGCCCATCGGTGTGTCGCTGTGCGGGATGTACGGGCCCATGCCGATCATGTCGACATCGATTTCTTTCATGAAGAGGATGTCGTTGACCAGATCGTCCGTCGTCTGGCCGGGCAGCCCCATCATGACGCCGGTGCCGACCTGATAGCCGGTTTTTTTGAGCAGGGCGAGGCAGTGTTTGCGCGCCTCTAGGTCGTGATCTTCCGGATGCAGTTTCCGGTAGAGTGTTGGATTGGTGGTTTCAATGCGCAGCAGGTAGCGGTGCGCACCGGCTTCGCGCCAGCGGCGGTAGGTCTCTTCGGTCTGCTCGCCGAGCGAGAGAGTGATGCCGAGCTTTCCGCCGGTCTGTTCTTTGACCCGCTTCAGCACCCGTTCAATCATGTCGATATAGGCGGCGTCCTGCCGTTCGCCGGATTGGATGACCGCCGAGCCATATTCGTTATCAAACGCCCAGAGCGCTTCGCGGACAATTTCCTCTTCGTCCATCTGGAAGCGTTCGACGTTTTTATTGCTCTTGCGGATGCCGCAGTAGTAGCAGTCTTTGACGCAGATGTTGCTGCATTCGATGATGCCGCGGAAATAGGCGATTTTGCCGACGTGCCTGGCTTTCACCCGGTACGCGCAGTCGTACAGTGCCTGCAACTCCGCCGGATCACTGATGCTCAGCAATGCGTTCATCTCCGCTGGAGTCAGATCCTCGTCCCGATCCGCTTTTTCAAAAATTTTGTTAATCATAATTTTCACCATATGTTTTTGAACCGCCAAGACGCCAAGAATAGAAACGTCATCAAGTGAGATCTTGGCGTCTTGGCGGTTAGAAATAGAGGTCGCGATCGCCGTTTTTGATCTGTTCGATGCGTTCGAGCAGCGTGGCTTTTTTGTCATCTTCCGGCATGCGCTCAAGCTCGCGTTCAATTTGTTTCATGCCCGCCACTCTGGTTTCGGGCGAGGAGTAGTCCTCCATGTATTCGAGGAAGGTCAGCACGGCGTTGGGGGTGCAGAAGCGTTTGACGAAGCCGGGAATGGCGAATTCCATAAAGTGCTCGCCGGTGCGGCCAAGACGGTAGCATCCGGTGCAGAAGCTTGGAATGAAGTCGGCTTCGCACAGCTCACGGATCACCTGATCGAGCGAGCGCCCGTCGTTGAGCACAAACTGACTCTTTTTGTAGGACTCTTCGTCCTCCTGCGAGTAGGCGCCGATGCCGATGTTCGAGCCCGCATCAATTTGCGAAACCCCGAACTGGATGATTTCGTTGCGCAGCTCGACCGATTCGCGGCAGGTGAGAATCAGGCCGGTGTACGGAACGGCAAGGCGCAGGATGGCGACGAGCCGTTTGAAGTCGTAGTCGCTCACCTCATAGGGTGGACGGTCGCATAGGTCTGTGCCGATGGCCGGTTCAATGCGCGGAAAACTGATCGTGTGCGGGCCGACCTTGAATTCTTCTTCGAGGTGAATCGTGTGATAGAGCAGGGCCATCGTCTCGAAGCGCCAGTCGAACAGTCCCATCAGAGCGCCGATGCCAATATCGTCAATACCCGCCTGCTGGGCGCGGTCGAGACCGTGCAACCGCCAAAGGTAGTCGCTCTTCGGGCCGGACGGATGCATCTCTTTGTAGGTTTGCTGGTGATAGGTTTCCTGAAAAATCTGGTAGGTGCCGATACCGGCGGATTTAACCAGCTTGAAGCCTTCTACATCGAGCGGCGCGGCGTTGATGTTGACGCGGCGGATTTCGCCGTTGCCTTTTTTGATGCCGTAGACTTCTTTGACTGTGTCGTGAATAAACTGCGCGTCGTATTTGGGATGTTCCCCGTAGACCATAATCAGCCGCTTGTGGCCGCGATCCACCAGCGCCTCGACCTCGCGGTCGAGCTCCGGCATGGTCAGAGTTTTGCGCGACACCTCTTTGTTTGTACAGCGGAAGCCGCAGTACTGGCAGTTGTTGATGCATTCGTTGCCGATGTAGAGCGGAGCGAACAGTACAATCCGGTTTCCGTAAATGCGCTGTTTGAGTTCGCGAGCCCCTTCAAAAATTTCTTCGGCCAGCGCCGGGTCTTCGGCGTTGATGAGCACCGCCATCTCCTCGGGGTCGAGGCGGTTCTTGTTCAGCGACTTTTGAATGATCTCGCGCACCCGTTCTGCTGATGGATTTTTGGTTGTTTCCAACCATTGGAAAATTTCCTCTTCGGGGATGAAGCTCGCGAGTCCTGTTGTATTTATTTTCATAATATTTTTCCCAACCGCCAAGTCGCCAAGAGGGTGATGTTAATGCGTAAGGGCAATTCGTTTGATGCCGTGTTTCAGAAGAGTTGTGTTGAAGTTGATCAAAAGTCCTAATTGGAAGGTTCCGGCTTTCAGGTATGAGATGACCTGGGCTGTGTGAATTGGTACGAGTGATTCGACAGCTTTGAGTTCGACGACCAACAGCCCGCCAACAAGTAAGTCAAGGCGCGCTTGGCCGACAGACTCTCCCTTGTAATTCACATCAATGGCTTTCTGCCGTTCAAAGGGAATTTGCCGTAACGCTAGTTCTTTGGCCAAGGCCTCTTCGTATACTGACTCTAAATATCCAGGACCAAGAGCTCGGTGAACCTCTATGCATGCATCAATAACGGTTTTGGCCAGTTCATCTGCTTTGACTGATGGTTCATTCACAGGCTTGTTCTCCAATTGAAATCTTGGCGCCTTGGCGGTTCATTCTGTCGTATGCATCTAACGCGGCGGGGAAGGGTGAGAGCACGCGTTTGAGCACGCCCTGTGTTTGGGAAATACAAAGTCCGTAGTTGGTGATCGGTACGCCGGCCGTCTCGCATTTTTCAATGCGAGAGAGAATTTCGCGCCGGTTGTGCATACAGCCGCCGCACTGCACGACCAGGCTGTATTCGCTCAGGTTATCGGGGAAGTCGCGTCCGGCGGTTACGTCGATTTGCAGTTCGCAACCGCAGTACTGGCGGAGCCAGCGCGGAATCTTTACGCGGCCGATATCGTCTTCGGCCGCATGGTGCGAACACGACTCAGCGATCAAAACCTTATCGCCGTCTTTTAGCTGGTCGATGGACGCCGCACCCGCCGCGAATTTCGGCAGGTCGCCTTTGAGACGCGCGAAGAGAATCGAAAAGGTGGTGCAGGGAATTTCGTTTGGTGTATCGCCGACCATCTTCAGCACCACCTGTGAATCGCAGATGACGATGTCCGGCGGCGTTTTCAGCTGATTGAGCATGTGCGTGTATTCGCGCTCCTTCACCACCAGCGTCGCCGCATCGTTATCGAGTGCGTCACGGATGGTTGAAACCTGAGGCAGAATCAGGCGGCCCTTTGGCGCCTGTAAATCAATCGGCACAATCAGCATGGCGATGCCGCCCGGCTTGACCAGATCGCCGATCAGCGGCGGCGGCTGAATAAACTCTTCGGGGCAGACCTCAAGCAGACGGGTTTTCAGTTGAGCCAGCACCTTCTCGCGGGACGTCCTATCGGTTGAATTGCATGGCAGACAGGCTGGATCGGACGAATCGGACAGATCCGATTTGTTGGCGATTTTGATGACCGGCGTTGTGCCTGCTTTTTCACAAACCGCCTTTTCAAATTCGCCGAACTGATTGCCCTCGCAGATCAGCAGGATCACATCGGCGCGGTCGAACACCTTTTTGGTTTTTTCGACGCGCTTGCCGCCGAGAACGGTTTCGTCGTCGAGACCCGCTGTATCAATGAAAACGACCGGTCCGATCGGGAGCAGCTCCATCGTTTTTTCAACCACGTCGGTGGTCGTGCCGGGTTGCTCGGAGACAATCGAAACATCCTGACCGGTGATCAGGTTTAGAAAGCTCGACTTGCCCACGTTCGTGCGGCCGAACAGGGCAATGTGCAGTCTCAAACTTTTTGGCGTTGTTTTCATTTTTTATTCACCACGGAATACACAGAAAACACGGAAGGAGTGTTAGGGACTGTTGCTCCGTGTGTTCTAAATATTTCGTGGTTTAATCTTTATGACCCAGTGACATCAAATTTTGCGGGGAGAGGGTTTTTTCAACGGTCTCTTTTCCTAATTCTTTTTCTAAAAACTCCCGGATGGTTCCAGTGCCGAGCTGTTCGAACTGTTTGAAGAGTTCGGAGCAGCGGTCGTATCCAAACATTGGAACAAACGCGGTGATGATTTCGGGGGAAGCATACAGACGCTCCAAACACGTGCCTTGATCTGCGTCAATTCGCTCTGCATGTTTTGCGAGCATCTGCGCGGCGGCAATCAGCAGGTCGATCGATTCGAGCAGGGCATCCGCGAGAAGCGGCATGAACTCGCAGATTTGAAGCGAGCCGCGTGCGGCGCAGTCGGCGACGATTCCGTTGTTGGCTTTCACTTTGATGCCGATCTGCATGACCGATTCGAGAATGACCGGGTTGACTTTTCCGGGCATGATCGACGAGCCGGCCTGTACGGCGGGCAGTTTGATTTCGCCGAGCATCGCGAGGCGGCGCAGGTCGTCGCTGACTTTAATTAAATTGACGGCGGCGGCGTTTAGAATGCCGGAGACTTCGACGAAGCAGTCGGCATTGGCGGTGGCTTCGACCATATTCTCGGCGCGGCTGAGGCCGAGGCCGGTCACTTCGCGCAGTTTTTCGACGACGAGGAAAATATAGCTGCGCGGTGCGGTCAGTCCGGTCCCGATGGCGGTGCCGCCGAGGTTGACGGTGCGCAGTCGCTCTTCGCATTTAAAGGTGCGCCAGCGGTCGCGGGCGAAGGCCTCGGCAAAGGAGGCGAACTGCGCGCCGAGAGTGAGCGGCACTGCGTCAACGAGTTCCGTTTTTCCAAGGATTGGAAGATTCGCCCAGGTTTTTTCCAAGGCTTGGAAACTTCCCTGAAGCGCGGCGAATGCGTCGCTCAGTTCGCGCACGCCTTGAATGGCGGCAACCTTTAGTGCGGTCGGGTAGGTGTCGTTGGTGGACTGGTGCAGGTTAACCTCTTGAATCGGGTGCGCTCCGGCGAGGTTCCCGATCACTTCATTGATCATCATGTTGGTCGAGGTTCCTGCGCCTCCTTGCAGGGCAGATAAAACGGATGGGAGCTCCGCTTCTTCGCAGGCGGAAATGACGGCGTCGGCGGCGGGGAGGAATCCGAGTTCTTTGTTGGCGAGCGCGCAGGCTTTTTTGACCTGAGCATACGCCGTGAGCAGGCGTGGGTTGACGGTTTTTCCAATCATTGGAAAATTCTCCATCGCGCGGGCTGTATGGATTCCCCATGGCGCGTCGGCGGGGAGTTCTTTTGATCCGATGCAGTCTGTTTCGATGCGCGTTTTCATTTGGTTTTACTCAGCATGGATTTGACGGCGACTCCGGGGAGGCTTCCGAGTTTTCCCGCGAGGACTCCGAGTTCGTCTGTGGTGGCGTCGACGATCAGGGTGATGGCGGAGCAGGCCCGCTTTTCGTAGGGGACACCCATTCGCGCGACGATTAGGTTGCCGAAGCCCCCAAGCAGTTCGTTGACTGCCGCGGCATTGGCCTCGCGCTCTTCAATAATGATGCCGACAAATCCCAATCTCTTTTCCATTTTTTTCTCCTTTGCATACGTTCCCTGCGGGGAGCGTGTGCTGCACAAAAAAACGCTCCCTCGCATTTCTGCGGCGGAGCGTTTCTTATAGTGGCTCACTCGGAGAGTTCGCCGTATCAAAACTGTTCCGTTCGCCTAGGCTCAGGGTTGTGCCCCTTACCGCAGAAAACCGGGTGTTAGTTTATTCGGTTATTATTTTTTGTAAACGTCGCGTTCCTGATATTCCGTGTGCAGCAACTCATGGGCCTTGTGGCCGAGCGGCGCGCCAAGGAAGTCCTCGTAGATTTTGGTGATCATCGGATTGTGGTGCGAGCAGCGGCGGACCGACTTCTCATCGTCCGAGTAGATTCCGGCGGTCCGCTTGGCGCGGATTTCGTCGGTTGCACCGTGGGGCTGTCCGCCTCCGCCGATACAGCCGCCGCGGCAGGCCATGACTTCGATGAAGTGGAACGGAGTCTCTTCGCCCTTGGCGTTGGCATCGCGAATCTGGTTCAGGAGCGCTTCGACGTTGCCCATTTGATGAGCGACAGCGACGCGGATCTTCGTTCCTTTGATGTCGATCTCGGCCGCTTTGACACCTTCCATTCCGCGGACATCCATGAAGTTGACGTCTTCGAGGTCTTCTTTGGTGATGAGGAAGTAGGCCGAGCGAAGCGCGGCTTCCATTACACCGCCGGTGACACCGAAGATGGTTCCGGCGCCGGAGTATTCGGCGAGGATGCTGTCGGGCTCTTCTTCGGGCAGGTTCTGGAAGTCGATCCCTGCCTGTTTGATCATGCGAGCCAGTTCGCGGGTCGTGATGGAAACGTCGACATCCTGGAAGCCGGAGGCTCCCATGGTTTCGCAACGACCGACTTCAAATTTCTTGGCGGTGCAGGGCATGACAGAGACGACATACATGTCTTTTGGCTCAATCTTGGCCTTTTCCGCGTAGTAGGTCTTAGCCATGGCTCCGAGCATCTGCTGCGGCGATTTGGCTGAGGAGAAGTTCGGGATGAAGTCGGTGGCGTATTTCTCCATGTAGTCGGTCCATGCCGGGCAACAGGAGGTGATTTGCGGCAGTACGCCGCCTTCGGTCACGCGCTTCACGAATTCCGAACCCTCTTCCAGAATGGTGAGGTCGGCGCTGAAGTTGGTGTCGAAGATGGCATCGAATCCGATGCGGCGCAACGCGGCGTAGAGCTGGCCGGTGAGGACTTCGCCGGGCTCGTAGCCGAAGGCTTCGCCGATGGCGACGCGAACCGCCGGAGCGATTTGAACGACGCAATGCTTTTTATTTTCTTCAATGGCACTCCAAACTTCGCGGGTCTGGTCTTTTTCGTAGATGGCGCCGACCGGACAGTGCGCAGAGCACTGGCCGCATTTGATGCAGGGGCTTTCTTCGAGGGATACGTCGGCGGCCGGAGCAATCCGGGTGCCGTCTCCGCGACCGATGAATTCGAGCGCCCAGACACCTTGCATGTCCTGACAGACTTTGGCGCAACGTCCGCAGGCGATGCATTTTTCGGGGTCCAGCACGATTGAGGTGGTGGAGTTGTCGACCGGCAGGTCGCGGAGGCGCTTTTCATAAGGCACTTCACGGATGCCGAACTCTTCGGCCAGCGTCTGCAGTTCGCAGTTGCGGTTGCGGCTGCACTGAAGGCAGTCGTTGGGGTGAGTGGAAAGGATCAGTTCGAGCACCGTGCGGCGTACGTCGACGATTTCCGGGTCGTGGGTGATCACTTTCATCCCCGGGCCCGCGGCGGTTGCGCAGGCGCGCAGCATTTTCGGCGAACCGGCCACTTTCACCACACAGATGCCGCAGGCGGCCCACGGCTCAAGGTCGTGATGGAAGCAAAGCTTCGGGATTTTTACGCCGACAGTTTTCGCCGCGTCGAGAATGGTGGTGCCCGGTTTTACAGAGACCGGCAGTCCGTTGATTTCGAGTTCAATCATGTTCATGGGTTTCTCCAAAATTAACCTTTTTTGACGGCATCGAATTTACAGGCGGTGACGCACTGGCCGCATTTGATGCATTTCGACTGATCGATGACATGCAGTTTTTTCACTTCGCCGCTGATGCAGGAAACGGGGCACTTGCGTGCGCAGGCGGTGCAGCCGATACATTTTTCTTCATCAATGGTGTATGAGAGCAGATCTTTGCATTTGCCTGCCGGGCACTTCTTGTCTTCGATGTGCGCGCGGTATTCCTCTTCGAAGTACTTCATAGTCGACATGAAGGGGTTGGGCGCGGTCTGGCCGAGGCCGCACAGCGACGCTTTGCGCATGGCGTGGCCGAGATCTTTCAGTTTCTGAAGATCTTCCGGCTCGCCCTGACCCTTGCTGATGCGGTCGAGGATGTTGTAGCAGGTGCGTCCGCCGATTCGGCAGGGCGCGCATTTTCCACAAGATTCATCAACGGTGAATTCGAGGTAGAATTTGGTGACGTCGACCATGCAGTCGTCTTCGTCCATCACGATCATTCCGCCCGATCCCATCATGGAGCCGATTTCCTGCAGGGTTTCGTAGTCGATTGGCGTGTCAAGGAACTCAGCGGTGATACATCCGCCGGACGGGCCGCCGGTCTGTGCCGCTTTGAATTTCTTGCCGTTGGGAATGCCGCCGCCGATATCATAAATGATTTCGCGAAGCGTTGTTCCCATGGGCACTTCGATCAGGCCGGAGTTGCTGATTTTTCCGGTTAGCGCGAATACTTTGGTTCCTTTAGAGGTCCCGGTTCCGATGCTGTTGAACCAGCCGCTTCCCTTGAGGATGATCACGGGGATGTTGGCGTAGGTTTCGACATTGTTGATGACGGTCGGCTTGCCCCACAGTCCTTTGATGGCCGGGAAGGGAGGGCGCGGCACGGGCATGCCGCGGTTGCCTTCGATGGAGGCAAGCAGGGCGGTTTCTTCTCCGCAGACGAATGCGCCCGCGCCGAGACGAATCTCGATGTCGAAGCTGAAGTCGGTGCCGAGAATGTTGTCGCCGAGCAGTCCGTATTCACGGGCCTGTTTCATGGCGAGGTTGAGGCGTTCAATGGCGAGCGGGTATTCCGCGCGGATGTAGATGAACCCCTTGGTGGCTCCGACGGTGTAGCCCGCGATGGCCATGGCTTCGAGCACCGAATGGGGATCGCCTTCGAGGACGCTACGATCCATGTAGGCCCCGGGATCGCCTTCATCTGCATTACAGACGATATATTTCTGATCGGCAGGCGTGTTTTTGGTGAACATCCATTTGCGTCCGGTCGGGAATCCGGCACCGCCGCGGCCGCGCAGGCCGGAGTCGAGAATCTCTTGTACGACGCTGTCGGGGGTCATGTCGAACAGGGCTTTTTCGAGCGCGGCGTATCCGTCGCGGGCGATGTATTCGTCGATGATTTCCGGGTTGATGACCGCGCAGTTGCGCAGCACGATGCGGAGTTGTTTGCGGTAGAAGCTGATGTCGCTGGAGCGCGGATCGCCTTCGCGTTTGTCCTCTTTATAGAGAAGGCGATCGACGGTGCGGCCTTTCACGAGGTGTTCGTGGACGATTTCGCGGGCGTCTTTCGGGCCGACTTTGACGTAGAAGCTTTCGTCGGGCAGAATTTTAACGATGGGGCCTTGTTCGCAGAACCCGAAGCAACCGGTTTTCACCAGCTGGGCTTCCGCATCAATGCCGGCGGCTTTGATTTCTTTTTCGAGCGCTTCGTAGAGCGCCTTGCCTTTGTTCGACTCACACGCGGTTCCCGCGCAGACCAGAATGTAGTTTTTATACGCCATGGTTATTTTCCTGCCCCTTTAATGATGTCGGTCGAGGGTTTATCAAAAATGTGGTCGCTGACCAGCGATTTGCCTTCGAGGTGTTCGCGAACAATCCGCCGAGCGGTTTGGTCATCCACGTTTCCGTAGACGACGGTCGGCATGTCTTTACAATGGACTTCAACGGTCGGCTCGGAGAAACAAAGCCCCATGCATCCGGTTTGTTTGATGGTTACATCGGTGATGTCCGCTTTTTGCATTTCATCAAGAAATGCGTCAAAAACAGTTTTAGCACCCGCTGCAATTCCACAGGTACCCATTCCAATGATCACTTCGGCACGCTTCCCTTCTGCGTTGCGTTGTGACATTGCCTTTTTCTTTTCGTCGCGCAGCTTGCGCAAATCATCCAGTGTCAGTTTTGCCATGGTTATCCTGCCTTTCTTAAATCTTCTTCTTGTGAGGCGATAAAGGTTTTCAACATGATGAGGCTTTCGACGCTTTCGAGCCCGCCCAGTGCTTCGTCCAGTTCGCTGCGCCGCAGGGTGTAGCTTTGCCCGTTCAGCGTTTTAATAATCCGCAATTCGCCGGCGGGCAGAAGCGTCAGCATCATCGCGGCGGCGCTGGAAAATTCGCCAAACGGCGGCAGATCCACATGCTGTGCGTTTGCGCAGAAGCGGATCACGGTTCCGGCGCCTTCCTCGGACTCAATGGAGGCTTTGCCGCCGGCGGCCTCTGCGGTTTGAAACAGGAAGGGGAGGCCGAGCCCGACGCGGCGGTGCGCGTGCTTCTGTCCGTCGCTGTAAAACGGATCCATTGCTTTGGCCTGTGTTTCGCTGTTCATACCCTTGCCGTTGTCCCGTACTTCAAATTCAATCCGCTCTTTTTCCTCGCGAATGGTCAGCTCAATTTCTGTGGCGTTCGCTTCGACGGCGTTCTGAACAATATCGGCCATCAGATCGCATAGAGTCGCGTGCATGATCTTTACCGGACCTGATCGAGAATCTTTTTGAGCTGAGCGATCTTTACGTTA
>JAEIOF010000067.1 GCA_016342445.1 Verrucomicrobiota bacterium
CGCAGGTGCGCGAACGCCCAACGTATAAATGGCTTGCGGGCTGAACAGCTCTGGGACGCAAGATGGTGTTTGGAAATATCCGGATTAAAACACACGCCTAAACGGGCCGGATGCCAGTCCGTCATCAGCGCGGCGCTTGGAACCCGCACAGGAACCTCACGGCCTTCACGCCCGTCTGCGCAAAAACTACGCACAACCGTCCCCCACTGTCCGCAGCCCGGGTTGTCGGTCAAAATCACAATCATATTGGGTTTCTCTACGCCTTTGCTAAAGGCCGAAAAGACACAGAGCGCGGACAGGGAAAACACCCAATATTTTCATGAAACCTTTGAGGTTCTACTCCTATTCTTCACCCTTAAAGGGTGTCCGCCGAAAATAATCGAGTCGTGCATCGCCGGCCGTTTCCCGGACGGACGGGCAGACCGAAAAATGGCCAACCTTAGCCCCGATCCATCTGCCGCGCTGAACGGAAAACTGCGCCTTGCCGGGATACACCGCCGCCACCCGAAGGATCCCAGTATGACCTTTGATCGATATCAGCTCCGCCTGCCACTCCGGATTACCGTCTCGAGCACCTTGACAAACCGGCCGGGAAACGACCAATCCGGCGGCGGTCCTGCGCATTGCCAGACACGCATAATCCTGCCCCATCATGATTAGGCCCGCCCGCTCTCCGCCGGCGGCCGGGCGAAAATCGATTTTCGGGACTTGTCCGCGCGTTCTCCCAGAAACGGGGCATGAGCCAAAAAAAGGCCCGCCTTCAGAAGGCGGGCCGTGAAACATAAGCGATACCCGAAAGGCATCGCTTACAGTGCTATATTTGAACCATACGGCGACGCATCAAAAACACACCAACACAGCCCAGTCCGAGCATCCCAATTGTTGCCGGCTCAGGAATGGCCTGCTGTCCGAAACTGATATCGTCAAATGTAACCGCATTCCAACCAACGGTAGTACCGATACTACCAGCAACAACCTTCACATCAATGCTTACAGCGCCAGTCGGTGCGACCAGCTCAGACATCACCATATCCTGATAAGTCCAAGTTCCGGCATCACCTGTATAATCAGGAGTACCGCCGCTGCCCAAATCGCCACCGCCGCTATCACGCCATGTCCATTCTAATTTACCAATAATAGGCGCAGTGTTCAGAATATTAACAAAACCATCCAGCTCGTAGGTTTCGCCGGCCGTAACCGCCACATTCTGTTGCAAGCCGAAAAATGCCCATGGACCCATATCTTGAAAGTCAAAAATTACTGCCTGAGCACCTGAGTTTACGGCTCCGCCTTCCGCTCCGCCTTCCACGCGACCTCCGCCGCCCAGAATACCAGTCCAGCCCGTATCGTACGGATCCGACTCAAACCCGCTATTAACAAGCAGATTTGCAATAATATCCGCCTGCACCGACATGGCACAAACCAACGCAACTGCGATAAACATCATCTTTCTCATCTTCATTCATCTCCTTTTTTAAAAGCCTACCCCATGTAAGCTGTTACATTTATCTCTCTTATTGACCGGGATGTCAAGTCCTTCATAAAAAAATCACATGCCATTTAAGCGGCTAATCAACCTGCTCCTTGCGCCTAATAAACTGAGAGCATTCATCAAACTGATCTCCCTCCGAGGCCCCAGAGCATCCACGCCAACACGGTTCCTTTGTCCGTTTTTTCAAAGGTTAAGCAGCCCATTTACAAAACGATATGCAACTGGTGCTCGGTATCCCGCCGGTGCTCATAGCGAACCCATACCCGGTCGCCGTCATGATTTAGCGCCAACGGGGCTCCATCGAGTTCAATCGCCTGAACCGCACCTTCGAGCGCCAATTCGCCAACCAAATCACGGTCGCCGACAACCCGCAACAGCAGGCCGTTATCCAGCGGCTCGCAGCCCAGCAGATCCGAGGTGGTATGCAACAACGTCACCCCTTTCGCAAGCTCCTGATTGACCGGCGTCAGCATAGCATAGAGGCCCGGCCACTCGATATCCTCACCATTGTACGGAATCTCAACAGATAGACCGGTTGCCGGGTGAGTATACGTCACCGAACCCATGAACGGCTCGTTGAAATAGTTCCCGGCAAAGACCATGGCCTGTCCATCTTCAGTAAACCGCTCGCGAACGGCAATGCAGGCGTGCGAAGCAGTGGTCTGGCGCAGCGTGGCCTTCGACCATTCCAGCAAGTTTGCATAGCTCGTAATGTGCCCTTCTGTATCGTACCCCAGCCACGTTCCCATAATGAGAACTTTGCCGGACCCGCGCGTTTTTTCAATCGCACAAGGCTTGCCGGACAACGTCTTGCCAACCACGGTTGCATCCGCAATTTCGCCTTCGGCGAACACCATTTGCGGGTTGGCGCATTTGACATCCTTCTGATCAAAGAGCTGGAACAGCGGCGACACCACGAAGTGCGCCTCCATCGTTTCAATCCCCAACCAATCGCGCAAGACCGTGCACGGCTGCAGCATGAGATCGTATGACGGCAAGGTGGGGAAGATCGTCAGCGCACCTCCCGCGTCGGTGTAATCGACCAGTTTTTGCTGATCGGCACCATCCATGCGATCGTCCGTAAAGCTCCAAACCTGCTTGTAGGTCGCGAGTTGATCGGACGTACATTTCGAAAGATCAAGCATGTCGTAGTCGACATTCATCACCTGAAGCGCCCGCAATAGCCCATCGAAATAGGCCGGCTTACGCAAGCCAACCGCATCGAACTGCAACGCGGCATTCTCACCCACCGGACGCTCCAGCTCCGTGGCATAATGCGCCGGAGAGAAGAGCACACACACGTCGGCCCGGCGCTCGGCCTTCACCACGATCGGCTCGAGGGTTTTGATCAACTTGCTGGTTTTCTGCACCAGCGGATAGGCCGAAGACGTTTTGCCTTCGTCCGACAGCGGGGTGTACCAATAGAAGGTATCGCCGCTATACCCCTTCTCAGGCATGTTCTTGCCCTGCGAAAACATGTAGTAGTTCCATCCGCGCAGGCCGTTGGCCAGGCTGGCTTTATAGAACAGCTCCATTTCACGCGGATTGGTTGCCACATGGAATTCGCGCGAGCCGCTCTGGAACTCGGCGGCAAACAGCGGGCCGCGCTGTTGCATGGCCAACGTCATGTCGTTGATGATCCGGTCGTCGTGCATGTTGCGATGCGAAAGATATTCCGGAATATGATCCACCCCGAAAATCAGGTCGGCATCCAGCCCGTCATACAGATCCTCATACATCGTAATGTTAACCGGGAACTCAAATCCGCTACCGTAGATCCAGCCCGGCAAGTTATGGTAGAACGGCATGTCGACTCCGCGCTCGCGGGCCATACCGATCAGCAGACGGAGATATTCACCAAAATACCAACGCCAGAAAAGCGTCCAGTCGCGGTCACGCGCGCGGTCGCTCAGATCGGCATACGGCTCATCCTGATCCGGCGGCAACTCCACGTCATCAAAGCTGGCATAATTCGTTTTCCACAACCGGTTCAGCTCGTCGATACTGTCGTATCGTCCCGCCAGATAACGCAGGAACAGCGCGTGCGTCGGCGTGTTGTAATCGGCGCGATGCGCCAGCCAAGAAAATACGCCCACTTCATTGCAGACCTGCATCATAATGATCGGCCCGCCCTTGGAAATATGGCGATCGGCGATCAACGGCATAACCTGATCGTACCACTTCGTTGCCGCAGCCAGATAGGTCGGGTGCATAAACGAGACAGCATCGCCCGGAACCGATACGCCCTCGCGCGTACGACAAAAACAATCGTCCGAATGCGTATCAAGGAACCACTGCGGCACTCCGGCGCCGCGGTATTCGGCCAGAATAAAGGGGCCGGGCTTCACGATACAGTACAGCCCGTGCGCCTGACACTTTTCCATCCAGCCCACCAGATTGCGTTGCGGATGGGTTTCGCCCGTAAAATCAAACTTGCCCTGTTCGGGCTCGTGCCAATCCCAAGGGATATAGGTTGCCACCGCCATCAGGCCGGCTTCCTTGGCCGCCGACAGATGCGTATCCCACAGTTCCGTCTTAATGCGGTAATACTGAATCTCCCCCGCATTCAAAAAAACTTCCTTGCCATTCAGACAAAACGATCCTTTTTCAACTTTAAATTCCATAATGAATCCTTTCTAAATCTCTCACCGTTTTCAACCAGCCCCGCAGAGAGTCCCTCGCGGACACCGAGTTAAGCACAAAAACATGCATCCCAGTCTCACCCCGCCAAAAGTCCGACACGATTAATGGCCTTCTATAAACCCATCCGACTCATAAACGTACCTACTGCAAGCGGACCCCGCTGTGAAAATCCATGATCCGTATCCGTAGGTGTTCCGTTTTCTATTTCAAAAATAACGATAGAGATTCCGCCGACAACCCGCCGTTTTTATCTCGCCGGCACGCCCACAAACGCTCCAGTCCGCATAAAATTAGTCTCTTCCCCGCCATTCAACTTAAACAAAATCCCACAAATGTAAGCCATTACATTACGCTTTGACGGCCTGATTCTCAAGATATTATTAGATCCAAAAGAACTCTTTCGGCCAAACGAGCTTTAGATCCAGCAAAAGCCTCATCGCATTAAGCCAAAAATTTAACCGAACGACCCGCCGGAGGTAGTGCGGAGTAATGATCTAGCGAAGCTCTAATTGCAAAAATTGTGAAGAGAACCAAGCCGCACCACCATCGCCAGCATTTATAGAAGCGGCCAAATCAGACAAAGCCGCCCGAAACATTTTCCGTTCCCGCCGGGATCCATAGTGCACGGGAACCGCCCCTGTAGAATCTGCCCAAGGGATATGCCCGCTCACCACTCAAGCAGCACCTCACGATAAATCCCAATCAGCGCGCTGATATATGCCATAAATAAAAAGCGCCGGCATTTAAGCTGATTAAGCAAAAACACCGGCGCATCTCATTCTGAATACTACTTGCTTATCACAACGCTTGTCGCCGTGCCGCTTACGGTCACGATGCGACCGTTCACGAGTGCGTCAGCAGCACCGGTGACTTTGACGTTGCCAGCCGAAGTTTCCCACGGGCTGTACAACAGAACGCTCTTCACGCCCTCGGGCATCTTGGTAAAGATAACTTCAAGCTGGCCGGCGGCGCTACGAGCCGTGAGTTCAATCGGGCCGAAGTGCGTCGGCAGATTCTTCATGCCGACACCGATGCCTTCGAACCACGATGCAGGAGTTCCTTTAAACAGAACGAGTTTCCCGGCGCCCTTTTCCTGTATCAACAATCCACGGACACTGTTCACAAACCCTGCTCCGACCCATGTGTGCGGCATGTCCCCGATGTAAGCACCTTTGCGTTTATCAGCGTGAACCACTTCGCCCCAGTGCAGCCAGTTGAGCGGACGGCGATCTTCCAACATTTCGTTCATCAACGATTCCGCCTTGTCATTCCAGCCCAGCTCGCTAAAGGCCAGGATAGAACGATTTTCGTAGGGTGTATATGCGCCCGTCCATTCAGGACTATTCCGCCGCATCAATTCATCATAGTAGCCCGAGAAGGTACTACGTAGTTTTTCCTGATTCACAAACGCAGCCTCTTCGCACGGGAAGAAGGCAATCGCCACAGACGTGGCATCCGGATCTCCCTTCTCGGCGCAGCCGGGGATATAATCAATGTTTTTATATTCCATGGTGAGATCCAGGCTCTTCACCAGCGATTCGCGCCAGACGAGCGTCTGCTCCTTCGCCCATTCCATACGCTCGGTATCGCCCAGAATCTCCGCGGCCACAGCCAGATCTTTCCAGCCCTTGAGGGCAAAGTAGTCGTCCCAATAGCTGTGCATCGCCGGGGAATAGCCTTCATGACTGATTGACTTCGGCAAGAGACCCCGGAAACGCTCCGGCACCTCATGATCACTCATGTACCCATCAACAAATGTACGGTCCCGCAATCTGCCGGCAAACTCCATGGCCCGAACCATTTCATCGAAATGATCTTTCAGAAATTCACGATCCTGAGTAAAGCGATAATACTCCATGATGGCGTAGACGAACTGCCCCTGGCTATCCCATTCGTTATCCCACCCAAAGCCCCTGTGGATTTCGCCGGCATTATCAAGAACCGGCGGGACCCAGCCATCGGAGGTTACACGCTCGGCATACCAGTCCAGATATTCACGGACCTCATCCACCTGTCCGAAACGAAGCAATGCCGCGCTGGTCAAACTTCCGTCACGCATCCAGGCGCGCTTATAGTTGCGACTCCCGGGCTGCGTGCTGTATTTGTCGCGATTAATCAGGATGTAGCCAATCTGCGCCTTCAAGGTGTCAACCACCTCCTGGCGCGGCAAGGTGAGCTCCACGCCATCCAGTCTGTTGCGCCAGAATGCAATCTGTTCATCACGCTGGCTTACATAGGCATCCTGCAGGGAGTCTCCGCCAGCCAGAAAGCGGGAGGCGTCGGCAAACGAACCGTGCATCGGCAGAGAAATGATTACAGAGGCGTTCTCGCCGGGCTCAATATTAAACTCATACGCCAAGGCGCCGGAGGTGCGGTCATCCTCTGTTTCAATCGAGTCGGCTTCCGGCAACTCGCCACGCCGCAAACTCTCAACAATGTCCCCGCGATCAAAAGGCTGAACGCCAACCTGATCCGGCTCGGAGAATGAAAGCGCCCACGCTTTATCGTTTACAAAGACGCCCTTACCACCCGAGTCCGTCTCAATAATCTGCATTTTTGTAATCGGCGAAAGTCCACCGAACTGCCAGGGCGGATTAATCTGCAAGGGGCGTACGGCCAGAAACAGCTTGCCGGCAAGAGGAGCATCCCCTTTGTTTTCAATCTGGTAGCGGACATAAAGTGCAGCATTCTCAAAATGCTCTCCGCCAGCCACCGGCTGAACCGTCAATTCATACCCCGGGGTTTTCCAGGCGACTTCCGGAATCGGCAAATAGCGCCCTTCCAACCGCTGCTCAACCGAGGCGACATTTTCCGGCGTCACCAGCTGGTCATCGATCCACAAAAACGGGGAGACCGTACATCCCGTTGCATAAGACTCAATCGCACCAAACTCGTCAATAATTCCATTTTCCGTATCGGACGGCAGGCCGACGGTCGTCCAATACACCTGCTCCCCGTGCAGACCGAGAGGGTACTCCCCCTTCGGCGCTTTCTCAGCACTTATCGCATACTCGCGCCAGGGATTGATCTGCTCATCGGAGCCACGCAGGCGGATCTCTTGAATTTCAATAGGCTGATCGCCAGAGAGATCAAAGCGCAGATAGCGGAGGTCTCTCTCGGCATGGAGCAAATAATCGAACTTGCCGACGCCGTACTCCACAACTGAAAGTTTTTCCCAGCTCACCCCATCCGTACTGCCGGACAGCGTTGCGTCTGTGGCAAATCCTTCACCCCAGTCAACGCGCACGCCACCCAAACTGAGCTGCTTGCGCAAATCAACTTGAAGCTGGGCCGAAGACCCAAGAGTTTCCTGCGTGGAGTTATCGCCATCAAAGATCGCGCTGTCGTCCTGTTTTTCACCATCCACGGTGACCACCGGACGCTCATCCAGGCCGCGAATATCTAAGTCCCAAACTGAATAGCCCCATCCCGTTGCGCGCTCTTCGCCGAGGAATCGGACATAGCGGGTAGAGACGGGGGCAAAATAGAGATCATCTGTGCCGCCATCACCATCGGTCTCGTGATAAACCGTTTTCCATTGTGTGGAATCATCAGAAATCTGAATAGAATAGGCTGCGGGATAAGCAAATTCCCAGCTGATCCGCATCCCGCAGATTTCACTTTTGACACCCAAATCAATAGTCAACCACTCATGATCCGAGCTGCTACTGGCCCAGCGCGTGTCATGACGCCCATCTACAGCCAGTTGAGCCTGAAAATCGTCCTGAAACGACGACGCGGCGGCCCGCCAAGTGCTCTTTTCCGGCATGGAGGCCCCTGCCGTTTCCGCTTCAGGCACGGCGGCACAGGCCGTTCCCAATAAAAATAAGGCGACAGCAATCGCCGCATACGAAATATATTTCCTCATCATTTCCTCCAATGTTTAACTTTCACGAATGCTGTCAAAGCCGCCGCTCCCGTTGCGACTGCGCCCTGTATTTTCCGACAAGAAGGCCTGATAACCTCCCACACTGGATTAAACCCTTCCCGAAACAAATCTTTCGGGGCCTTATATCCGTGTTGACAATGAAGCCCGCCGAGATTGCAAATACAACCTGACGGGCTCCTCAGAATCTGGCTAGCGCACCAGTTTTCCAAAACTGATATCATCAAACACAACCGCGGTCCACCCCGCCACGTCGGACGTTGTTCCCGCAACAATTCGCACTGCAGCGTTCACTGCGCGAGCGGGTGCAACCATCGTCAATGCCGCGATATCCTGATAAACCCATCCACCATCTTTATGATCGGGGGTCTCATCTTTGGAGATCGTCTCGCCGACAACATCAAGCCACAGCACTTCGACCTTGCCCAGAATGTCCGGGCTGCCCACAACTTCTAAAAAGCCGTCCAGCTCGTAGGTCTCGCCAGCCGTAACATTGACCTTCTGCTCGAGGCCATAAAAGGTCCAGGCGCCCACATCGGCAATGTCAAAAATCACGGCCTTCGCGCCGGTCTTAACCTGCCCGGTTTCCTCGCGAGCGTTGCCCATAACAGCCGCCCAGCCCGCATCATACGGATCAGACTCAAACGAACCATTCACTAACAAATTACTTTCAACTTCCGCCTGAACACAAACAGCCATCAACATCAACGCAAGAACCAGTACTTTTTTCATCCCATTCTCCTTATATTTTTCATTTACAAACCACCACTTGTAAGCGATTACAATGCCTCTTTCAGTCATAAATATCAAGCTAAAATTAGCGCAGGCAATCGGGCATCTAAACACGGCATTAACGCCGGACTGTAATATAACCAATTAACCGCACCCCTGTGTCACACCGAATGAACTCCATCCGCCGAAATCTGTATTATGGGGGGAAACCTTCTTATTTAATCAGCTTAACCGCCTCATAAACCGTCTGCTCCTCTCCCTCCCGTGCATCATCGTACATATAGGAATAACTCAACCGGACTCTCCCGGGAAAAGGGAAAGACGTTCGCGCTTTCAGCTCCTCAATCGAGTCCACATCGTCAAACTCCTCCGCGAGGAGAACAAAGGTTCCGTCATCCATAATTCCATATTGAATTGCATACCCCGATATTTTCACACTTTCCAGATCGCCGTACGGAATACGAAGCTCCCAATAATCTTCACCGGTATACTCCGAGTCCCGCCCCTCCTTCTGATTACCGGCAACCTCGACAAGATACGTTTTCTTCTGTTTATCGGTCAGCTCAACGACCATGCGTATCTGAAACCCGGCTTTCTCATCTTGATCTTGAAAGGTGTTCACTTCGATGAGCTCACTCTTTTCCCGGTCATCATTCTTAACGGTATCCGTGCGCACTCCGGCAATCTCGACCGAGCGCGAAAGCCGTTTCAGATCCTTTTCGGAATACTCCCCCGCAAACCCGAAAACTCCCGTAAAAAATACAGACAGCAATATGTAATATTTCATCAAACCCCCTTCGTATCTGCCCCGTGCCACAAGATGCAACACTCTGCTCATTTACCTACTGAACCTGCCTGCATTTCTCAATCCACTCCTCCTTTAAATAGCGGGACGAGTTGCTCTTTTTAGCCAAAACATCCGCCCCCGAGGTGATGAGAACAATGTATCCTTCGCAAACATCCCCGGATCGCTCGTCCTCCCCATCCCCATCTGAACCTATAGAGGTAAAAACGAATGGATCGGACGTGATCTCTTCCTCTACAGCCGCCCCAGCCATCAGAAAAAGGTTTTTCTTCCCGGAGCTACAAATAATGGTCTTGGCTTTCTCTTGAGCGTTCTCCAGATTCTCGGAAAGAAAATACCACTTCAGCTGACACCCCTGCGACTCGATGTCTCCGTTCTTAATCTTCACGGTCAGCGTGCAAACCTCTGTTTCCATATCTGTTGTTTTGTCAACATCCCCGTCCCCGTTAAAGGCTTCAGTGCGCTCTGTATGCCGCTCTGTTTTATCCGTTACAGCAAGAGAAATTCTGGGACGTTTCGTAACGCCAAAAGAGTCCCCTGTAAAACACAACACCGCGATCAAGCACGGAAGTATAATTTTTTGCCATTCAACCCGCATGTTTTTCAATGATCTCTCCTGTTTTAAATCATCCTCGGCCAACGAGAACCGTATGCGCCGTCGCACCATTCCTCAGAGCTCTTACTGAACCGTGACCTTATAAAAAACGACCGGCTCATCATTATGCGCAGTGTCCACATAACTGATTTGGTTGGGAACAACTGCCAGCGTTGTCCATGGATGGCTCAAACTCGTTGTATACCAAACGATATAGGTGCGGCTCAGCGGGTCGTCAGGGGCCGGCCATGACAGCGCACGCGAGCCGTCTGCATCGGTCTTGCTGGACACAACCGCCACCTCATCCGTTCCCCACATAGAGGCTGCAATCGCGGCCTCTGCAGGATAGGTGGTTTCCACGCTGTTCGTCGCAATGAATGTTACATCAACGGACGGAGCGTTATCTCCATGAGTGAAAATCAATCTGGTGCTGACTTCCACGTCATTGGTTCCGCCGCCCGTCAGACTCCGCGCATCACCGATCAGCGAAATATCAGCCGTTTCCCCGGCCGGAATAACGCCGAATGTCGGGGAAAAGGTAATAATTTTCGACTGCACCGGAGTTCCGCTGAACGACGCCCTTGCCAGCGAAAAAATCTGGTTTGTTTCCACATCAATAGACGCAGGCATCTCCGCTTCTGTAACGAAAGAGACATTTCCGATCGTATAGACTTTTTCAAACAGGGGTTCCCCGGTGGGCTCCAGAGACTCCGACTCTATAAAGCGATAATTGTAGCGAATTGATCCATCCCGAAAGAGAACCACCTGGAAGGTCTGATCCTGACTTTCACCGACCACCGCAATATTTTCCCAGGTTACGGTAAAACGAGTTCGTCCAATATCCGTGGCGGC
>JAEIOF010000068.1 GCA_016342445.1 Verrucomicrobiota bacterium
TGGATCGATTCCACAAGCACAGCGTGTTCAGCGGCCTCTCGCCGGGGCGCGCCATCGGCCTGCTGCTTTTGATGGGCTTTGTTCTCTTTATCTCGTTCCGGATTTTCACCGCGCCAACCAAAATTGTCGAGACGGTCACGGCCCCCGACGGACGTCGCGAAGCGCGGCTGGTTCATGTGTTCTACTACTCCGAACCCGGCTATAAAATCGCGACCCGCACGGGACGTCTGTGGCACACGCGCTACTACCTGCCTGAATATCCGGCGGTTCCGGCCAAAGACCGGATCGAAACACTCGAGTGGAGCCCGGATTCAACGCGGCTGGGCTTCAAGATCAACGGCAAGCTGATTTGGAGCTGCGACTTCCCCGCTCAGTCGTCCAGGCTCAAGTCGCCGTGAATACGAATGATCCCGTTTTCATCTGAGACTTGAAGCGCTTTGCCGGGAAAAGCCGTCGGCAGTTTTTTTTCCAAGGTTTGGAAAACCTTCTGTTTGATTTCGGCGCGTACCGTTTCGGGAACCCGCTGCATCGTGGACAAGCGGATTTCAACCACATAGCCGGGGCCGAATTTCGAGCCGAAGCCGGCGGAGAAGGCCGCGCCGACATTAAAAAGACCGTCCGCTTCCGGGTTGGAGGTTGTGCCGTTCTTCGGGCGGGACGGGTGAAGCGGCCAGCGCGATCCGTACTCCGCTTCCAGCTCGCGGTCGATCCCGTCAAAGATTCCCTTGAGCGTCTCTTCCCACTTCATGGCTTCGTTGCTTCTCATAGGAGCAAACTGTAGCGAAAAGTTTCCAAACATTGGAAACTTTTCTTCCAAGGGTTGGAAAACGCAACGCAGGTGCTACTCGCGGGTGATAGAGAGCGCCCCGTAGTAGGTGGTGTCGACAGCGTCCCGTCCGGCGCCGGGCTGGCTGTTGTAGTCGTTGCGCAGGCCAAGCTTGATCTTCCACCATTCAGAGGCCGCGATCGGCAGGGCCAGGCTCGAATCCTGTGTGAAGAGATAGTTGCTGAAGTCCTGAATTGACGGGAGGAGGGTGAGTTCGTTTTTGATCTCCCACCGGTTTTTGAAGCGGTAGAAGTGGGAGAGGCCGAGGTCGAGACCGAGGGTGCCTTCGGCGGCGGTTCCGTCGGAGTAGGTTTCCTGCCGATAGGAAAGACCGCTGCGGCCGGAGAGTTTGTAGTGATCCTCATTGACCCAGCGATAGGTCGGGCCGCCCGCGACCGTGGTGCGCAGGTCGATGTTTTCAAACGGATCTCTTTCCAGCTCGGCGCGGACGTACCAGCCCAGTTTGTCATCTCCAAAGGAGGAGTATTGTGCGCCGCCGATGGTTTCTTCTGAGGATTTGACGCCGTCGGTGGAGTTCTTGTTGTAGCGGGCATACAGCTTCAGCTCATCCTCGGGGCCGGACAAAACCGATTCAACGGAGGCGGCGAAGTTGCGCTCCGTTGTGTTGCCGGATTTCCCGTTGACGGAGACGGTGGCTTCGGTTTTCCAGTTGCGCTTCTGCGCATCGAGTTCGGCCTGCTTGGCCGCGATCCGCGGGTCTTCCGCGCCCTGCGGCCAGAGATCGGTCACCTGATCCAGCTCGGCGGAGGTGCTGCCGCGTGTGCCGGCGACCTGAATGGTTCCCGCTTTTGGAGTGCTGACGGTGCCAACCCATACGGATTTGTCGTCCAGCCGGACGGAGGCCGGCTGATCCATCAGCAGGGTGGTGACGGTTTCGCGCGGAATACTGAGGGTTCCAAACGGGCCGGTTTCAAGCGTCAGCGTGGTGGAGTTAATTGACGAGACTTTTCCTTTCAGGACAAATCCATCTGTTGTGTGGATTTCATCCGCGCGGGAAGACAGTGTAGCCAGTGTTGCAGTCAGAAGAATTATGAACCGTTTCATTTTCATCGGGACTCCGTTTTTGTTCATTTATTGTCTGCGGGCAGCGATGGCGCGGCGCGCATCGAGATCTGCACTTTTCTTCTTCAGCGTTTCGCGCTTATCGATGGCATCTTTGCCTTTGCACAGCGCGATCTCAAGTTTGACCATCCCGCCTTTAAGGTAGACCTTGAGCGGAATCAGGGTGAGACCCTTTTCCTGAATTTTGCTTTGCAGGCGGTGAATCTCGTTTTTGTGCAGAAGCAGGCGGCGCGGGCGGGTGGGGGTGTGGTTGAAGACGTTGCCGTGGTCGTAGGGCTGAATTGTCATTTGCAGAACTTCGGCCTGTCCCTTTTCAATATTGACGTACGCCTCGTCGATCCGGACGTGACCCTGTCGAATCGATTTGACTTCGGTGCCGCGCAGTTCAATCCCCGCTTCCAGTTTATCCAGCACATGGAAATCCCGATAGGCCTTGCGGTTGGAGGCCATCACGCCGGTCGTGCTGGGGGGTGATTTTTTCTTCGAAGTCATGAATTAGTTATTGGTTATTGGATATCGGTTGTTTGGTTGTCGTGCAACCGCTGGATACCTTATGAATAATCTCCTGAATAACGAATAACAAATATCGAATAACTGCCGCGCAAGCGGCTTGGTGGATAAAAAAAGAACAGCCCCGAAACTTCGGGGCCGTTCATTCGGGGGTCAATGCTGTGAAGATTAAAAGATAATTGACGGACCTTCATTGTCCCGCTGGTTCAGACCGATGTCGTCCGGCGGTTGCACACCCATTTCGACGGTCAGTTTGCCTTCGACAATCTCCTTGAGAACCACATCGTGGAAATCCTGCTCCGGGAAGTCGCGCTTCACCATCGGGCGGGCGCCGCGGATGAGCTGGCGGGTGCGGTAGGAGACGAGATTCACCAACGTCGGAACGTTGCCGATTTTGTCTTTTGCTTTGCTGAGATATTCAAAGTTCATATATTTTTTTGCCTCATTTGCTCATAAAAACGGGAGACTATACGTATTCACGGGGTGGGCGTCAACCCCTACGTGTTGGAAGAAAAAGCCCCGCCCGCAGGGCGGACGGGGCTTTTCAAGGTCCGGAGTCCGAACGGCTTACATCATGCCGCCCATGCCGCCCATGCCGCCCATATCGGGCATTGCCGGAGCGTTCTTCTCGGGCAGATCGGTGATCATGCACTCGGTCGTCAGAAGCAGGCCGGCAATGCTGGCCGCGTTCTGCAGGGCCGAACGGGTCACCTTGGTCGGGTCAATAATCCCTGAAACAACCATGTCGACGTATTCGCCGGTCGCAACGTTGTAGCCGACGGTCAGCTTGGATTTCTTGACTTCCTGCACCACGAGGGCTCCTTCGATGCCGGCGTTGCTGACCAGCTGGCGAAGCGGAGCTTCGCAGGCTTTGCGGACAATTTCGGCGCCAACGGCTTCGTCGCCAGTGAGGGCGAGCTTGTCGAGGGCCTTCTGAACACGGATGAGGGCTACGCCGCCACCGGGGACAATGCCTTCTTCAACTGCGGCGCGGGTTGCGTGCAGCGCGTCGTCGACGCGGTCTTTCTTCTCTTTCATTTCGGATTCAGTCGCAGCACCGATGCTGATCACAGCAACGCCGCCGCTCAGCTTGGCCTGACGTTCCGTCAGTTTTTCGCGGTCATAGTCCGATGTCGTGTCTTCGATCTGGCGGCGGATCTGATCAACGCGGGCGTTGATGTCCACTTTTTTGCCGGCACCGTCAACGATCACAGTTTCGTCTTTGCTGACGTTGACGCGTTTGGCCCGTCCAAGGTCTTCAAGGGTGACGTTTTCGAGCAGGATGCCGAGGTCTTCGGTGATGAACTTACCGCCGGTCAGGATGGCGATATCTTCCATCATCGCTTTACGACGGTCGCCGAAGCCCGGGGCTTTCACAGCGCAGACGTTGAGCGTGCCGCGCAGCTTGTTCACCACGAGAGTCGCGAGGGCTTCCCCTTCGATGTCTTCCGCGATGATCAGGAACGGCTTGCTGGTTTTCGCCACATTTTGAAGAAGCGGGAGCATGTCCTGCAGGTTCGAGATCTTCTTTTCGAAGAGGAGAATGTAGGGGTCTTCCAGCGTGGCTTCCATGGCTTCGGGATCGGTCACGAAGTAGGGGGAGAGGTAGCCCTTGTCGAAGAGCATGCCTTCTTTTACTTCGAGGCTCGTTTCCATTGTTTTGGATTCTTCAATGGTGATCGGGCCGTGTTCGCCGACGGCCGCCATCGCTTGTGCGATGATTCCGCCGATTTCCGCATCGCCGTTGGCGGAAATGGTTCCGACCTGAGCGATTTCCTCGTTGGATTTCACTTTTTTGCTGAGCTTCACGAGGGCTTCCACCAAGGCGGCAGTTGCTTTGTCGATCCCGCGCTTGAGGCTCATCGGGTTGGCGCCGGCGGTGACGTTCTTGATGCCTTCGCGATAAATCGCTTCAGCCAGAACGGTCGCGGTCGTGGTGCCGTCACCGGCGATGTCGCTGGTTTTGCTCGCGACTTCGCGAACCATCTGTGCCCCCATATTTTCGAAGGGATCGTCGAGTTCAATCTCTTTGGCAACCGATACGCCGTCTTTGGTGACCGCCGGGGAGCCGTATTTCTTGTCGATAATCACATTGCGGCCTTTCGGGCCGAGGGTGACTGCAACCGCACGGGTCAGCTTCTCCACGCCTTTCAGCATGGCGTCGCGAGCTTCTACATCAAATTTTAATTGTTTAGCCATAATCTTTTCTCCGAAAAGGGTTATTGGTTATTTGTTATTCGTTTAAATCCTCTAACAGCCGCCTTTAACCCTTATTTTTATTAATAACTGATAACTATTAGTCGTTAACCGATAACCGCCAAGATGTCTTCTTCGCGCATGATCTGATAGACCTTGCCGTCCATTTTCACTTCGGTTCCGCCGTATTTCGGCATCAGCACGACATCGCCCTTTTTGACGTTGAACGGAACGATTTTTCCGTCGTCGTCGATCTTGCCGGTTCCCAGCGCAATCACGGTGCCTTCCTGCGGCTTTTCTTTGGCTGAGTCGGGGATAATGATCCCGCCTTTTAGAACTTCGCCTTCTTTGAGCGGCTCGACCAATACGCGGTCGCCTAATGGTTTAATTTTCATGGATTTCACTCCTCCTTGTTATGAACAGTTATTGGTTAGCGGTTATGGGCTACCCGTTGAGAAGGTTGAACAGGCTTTTCCTGTAAACTTCTAACGGGTAACCGATAACTAAATTTACTTCTCTTCGTCGTCTTCCATCTTGAAGTCGGCATCAATCACGTCGCCGTCGGCCTGCTTTTCGCCAGCCGGTTCAGCGTCTGCGGTCTGCTGAGCTTCCGCTTCGGCTTGGGCCTTGGAATACATCTCCGTTGCCGCCGCCTGCATCGCTTCGTTCAGTTTTTCCATCGCCGACTTGATCTGCTCATCGTCATCGCTCTTCAGCGCTTCTTTGACCGGCTCGATCGTGGCTTCGACTTCGGCTTTTTTTGCTCCGTCAATTTTGTCGCCGTTTTCTTTCAGGAATTTTTCGGTCTGGAAAACCGCCTGATCCGCTGAGTTGCGCAGATCGACCTTTTCCTTAGCCTTTTCGTCCTCAGAGGCGTGGGCTTCGGCGTCTTTCACCATCTGTTCGACCTCTTCCTTAGAGAGACCGCTCGATGCGGTAATGGTGATGTGCTGCTCTTTACCGGTGCCGAGATCCTTGGCTTTCACGCTCAGGATTCCGTTGGCGTCGATATCGAAGGTCACTTCAATCTGCGGCACGCCGCGCGGGGCAGAGGGAATGCCGTCGAGCTGGAAATGCCCGATGGTCTTGTTGTCTCTCGACATTTTGCGCTCACCCTGCAGCACGTGAATATCTACCGCAGGCTGGTTATCCGCTGCGGTTGAGAACACCTCGCTCTTCTTGGTCGGGATCGTCGTGTTGCGTTCGATCAGCGGGGTGCGCACACCGCCGAGCGTTTCGATGCCGAGCGTCAGCGGGGTCACGTCGAGCAGAACCACGTTCTGGTTGACGTCGCCCGAGAGAATTCCGCCCTGAATCGCGGCACCGGCGGCAACGACTTCGTCGGGGTTCACGCCTTTGTGGGGATCCTGCCCGAAGTATTCCTTCACAATGGCCTGAACGCGCGGGATGCGGGTGGAGCCGCCGACCAGAATCACTTCATGAACATCGCCGGCGGAAACCTTCGCGTCGCGCATGCAGTCCTGAATCGGCTGTTTGGTTCGATCCATCAGATTGTCGACCAGCTGCTCGAACTTCGCGCGGCTCAACGACACATTCAAATGCTTCGGACCGCTCGCATCCGCCGTGATGAACGGCAGGTTGATATCGGTGCTCTGCGAGCTGGACAGCTCGCACTTCGCCTTTTCCGACGCCTCTTTCAGACGCTGCAGAGCCATCGGATCCTTGGACAGATCCACGCCCTGTTCTTTTTTGAATTCTTCCACCAGCCAGTCAATCACCTTCTGGTCGAAGTCGTCTCCGCCGAGATGCCCGTCGCCGTTCGACGCATTTACTTCGAAGAAACCGTTGTCGATGTCGAGAATCGACACATCGAAGGTTCCGCCCCCGAGGTCGTAGACCACCACTTTTTCCTCGTTCGTTTTGTCGAGACCGTAGGCCAGCGTTGCGGCGGTCGGCTCGTTCACAATGCGCAGCACCTCGAGACCGGCGATCTTGCCGGCGTCTTTGGTTGCCTGACGCTGCGAGTCGTTGAAATAGGCCGGAACGGTGATCACAGCCTGCGTGATGGTTTCGCCGAGATACGCTTCCGCATCCGCTTTCATCTTCTGCAGGATCATCGCCGAGATTTCCGGCGGCGCATAGGTCTTGTCGCCGATCTGAATGTGGGCGTCACCGTTTTTGGCTTTCACCACTTTATAGGGGACGAGGTGGATTTCGTGCTCAACTTCATCGAACTTGCGTCCCATGAAACGTTTCACCGAAAAGATCGTGTTCTGCGGGTTGGTCACCGCCTGACGTTTCGCCGCCTGGCCGACCAGCCGCTCGCCGCCCTTTGTGAACGCCACCACCGACGGTGTTGTCCGTCCGCCCTCGGCGTTCGGGATTACGGTGGACTCGCCACCTTCCATAACCGCCATACAGGAATTGGTTGTTCCCAGGTCGATTCCTAAAACTTTTGATTTCGTTGCCATTGCATTTTCCTTTCGTTTACTAAATTTACTTCTCGGCATACCTGCCCGAATTCGCCTTCTAATAAGCACGGGGTGTGCCACTTGCTGGTCGGTAGCTGTTAGTTGTTGTCTGTCAGGTGGTTGCGGGAAACGGCTTTTCGGGCGCCGGAACTTCCATGACGCAACCTGTCCCGGTTGACCCGTCGGCCGCGCCAAAATGGCGCACTTCGGACGAGAAGGGAGGGACGTTTGACCGCGAATCACGCGAATGAACGCGGAAGGAATTTTTTTTCACCACAGAGGGCACAGAGGAACACAAAGTTTCCAGGGTTTGGAAAAAATCAGGTCGAAAGTTCCAAGGGTTGGAAAACCCCCGGCCTCCCGGATTTTGGCAGATAGATCACGATGTGATACATCTGCCAAAATCGGTGTGTTTGAGAAGCGGGTGGAGTTTGGTGCCTTAGTGCCTTTTCCCTCGGATATGCTTGTCAGGGTGGGTGGTTGGCAGTATTTTCTTTCGATCTTCAGGGCAGGGTGTAATTCCCGACCGGCGGTATAGTCCGCGAACCGAAAGGTTGATGCAGTGCGATTCTGCAACCGACAGTAGAGTCTGGATGAAAGAAGATGAAATTGACGCGAAAACCTGTTGCCCTGAATGACGTGCTGTCTTCAGGGTTTTTGCGTTTTGAGGAACTTTGATTATGAGCGATAAGCTGTTTGACCCTATTGAGGAGGTGCTCGATGCCCTCCGCCACGGCGAGATGATTCTGGTGACGGATGATGAGGATCGCGAAAACGAGGGCGACCTGATCTGTGCGGCGGAATTCTGCACCCCGGATCATATTAACTTCATGATCACCCACGCCCGCGGGCTGGTCTGCGTTCCGATTCCTCAGGAGCGCGCTTCGCACCTGGGGTTGAAACGGATGAATATGTCGCACGAGGGCGACAAGTTTCAGACCGCCTTTACGGTTTCGGTTGATGCGGTGGCCAGCACGACGGGGATCAGTGCCGAAGAACGCGCTCTGACGGTTCGGGCGCTTGTGAATGAGACCACCCGTCCCGAAGATCTGATTTGTCCGGGTCACGTTTTTCCGCTGATTGCGATGAAGGGCGGGGTGCTGGAGCGTGCGGGTCATACTGAGGCGACCATCGATTTAGCACGGATGGCCGGGCTGAAGCCGGCCGGTGTGATTTGCGAAATCACCAACGACGACGGCACGATGGCCCGCCTGCCGGAGCTGATCGAATTTTCTAAAAAGCATAAGCTCAAAATGACCTCGGTGGCGGAGGTGATCAAACATCGCTATTTGACCGAACGGCTGGTCGAGTGCGAGCGTTCCGTCGCGATGCCGACCGACTGCGGCGATTTCAACTTGCGGATCTACAGTTCGTTTGTGGACGATAAAGATCATCTGGCGCTCTTCCTCGGCGAGCCGACTGGAGAAAAACCCTATCCGCTGATCCGTGTGCACAGCGAGTGCTTGACCGGCGATGTGTTCGGCTCCCAGCGTTGCGATTGCGGCTCGCAACTGAAACGCTCGATGGAGATGATCAGCGACTACGGTTACGGCGCGGTCGTTTATATGCGGCAGGAGGGGCGCGGCATCGGGCTGACCAAAAAGATTCACGCCTACGAGCTGCAGGATCAGGGCCTCGACACCGTGGAGGCCAATGTGCAGCTCGGCTTTGCCGCCGACTTGCGCGACTACGGCGTCGGCGCACAAATCCTTAAAGATTTGGACATGACGAAAATTCGTCTGCTCACCAATAACCCAGCGAAGATCGAGGGGTTGGACAAATACGGCATTGAGATTGTCGAACGGGTCTCGATTGCATTCCCTTCGACGCCGCACAATGAGCGCTATCTCAATACCAAACGCGAAAAAATGAAACACATGCTTTAGAGAATGGAGTGGTGGAGTGATGGGCAAGGGAATCAACAAAATCAATTTAGATGCGTCGGAACTGCGGGTTGCGATTGTGGTCAGCCGCTTTAATGAGGAGCTGACCAGCCAGCTGGCCAATGACGCTTTCCAATGTTTGGAAAAAAACGGCGCAAAGGTTCCAAGCATTGGAACGTTTCAGGTGCCGGGTGCGTACGAAATTCCGGTGATCGCCAGCGAGTTGGCGAAGAGCGGAAAATTTGATGCCATTATCGCCCTCGGCGTGGTGGTGGAGGGCGAAACCCCGCATGCACAGATGATCGGCGATTCGACCGGCATTGCGCTGCTCGATATCGCCCGCGAGCATGGCGTGCCGGTGATTAATGAGATTGTGGGAACGCGCAACTGGGAGCAGGCGGTTGCGCGCTGCACCAGTAGTGAAACGAGCCGCGGGTGGTATGCCGCTGAGGCGGCGATTGAAGCCGCGAATATTCTAAAACAGATAAGGGAAGCTTAATGAATAAAGTTACAGGACGTCGGCTTGCACGCGAATGGATTGTGCAGTTTCTCTTTCAAACAGAATTTAATCCGGGAAACCTGGATGAGGCACTGGCTGAGTTTTTTGATGATGAGGAGAAGAAGCCGCTGGAACGCGATCGCGTGTATGTGGATGAGGTCATTCGCGGTGTGATTGACAACCAGCTCAAAATCGACCGAACGCTCAAAAAATATACCGACAACTGGGACGTCGACCGCTTGGGCGCGCTCGACCGCATCGTGCTGCGTGTCGCCGCCTATGAAATGCTTTATCGCACTGATGTCCCGCCGGTGGTTTCCATCAACGAAGCCGTCGAAATTGCCAAGGCTTATAGCGATAAGAAGTCGGCCCGGTTCGTGAACGGGGTTCTTGACCGGGTTCAGAAAGAGCTCTCCCGCCCGTCGCGAAGCATTGAAACAGACAA
This sequence comes from Verrucomicrobiota bacterium, assembly GCA_016342445.1. Taxonomy (GTDB): domain Bacteria; phylum Verrucomicrobiota; class Kiritimatiellia; order Kiritimatiellales; family Tichowtungiaceae; genus Tichowtungia. The sequence continues at coordinate 9,875 of JAEIOF010000068.1, forward strand.
TGGATAAGCATGTTCAATTTATGCGGCGCGCGCTCGAGCTCGCGCGGCTCGGCGAAGGGCTGACGCGGCCCAATCCGCCCGTCGGCGCGCTGCTGGTTCAAAACGGAAAAATCACTTCCGAGGGCTTTCATAAAAAGGCCGGCGGCCCGCACGCCGAAGTGAACTGCCTTAAAAAAGTTCCAAAGGTTGGAAAAACCGCGACACTCTATATTTCATTGGAACCCTGCTCAACCAGCGGACGAACACCGCCGTGCACCGAACTCATTTTAGAGCGCGGCATCCGCCGTGTGGTGGTCGGTTGTCTCGATCCCAATCCGGCCCACGCGGGCAGGGGCATCCGCAAGCTGCGCCGCGCGGGTGTGGAGGTGATCACCGGGGTCTGCCGCAAAGAGGCGGAGGCCCTAATTGCTCCGTTTGCCAAGCGGATGCTGACGGGTATGCCGTATGTGACGCTCAAGCTCGGCATCACGCTCGACGGGAAAATCGCGGACGCCTCCGGGAAATCCCAATGGATCACCGGGCCGCAGGCGCGCAAAAAGGTGCAGGAACTTCGCCGCCGCGCGGACGCCATCCTTGTCGGCGCGGGAACCGTGCGAGCGGACGATCCATCATTGCTTCCTCGCCCGGCCAAAGGCCGCACGCCGTGGCGTGTAGTCGCAGGATCGACGATCCCCAAGACCTCGAAATTGCTCACTGATGAGGCCGCCGCGCAGACGCTTTTGATGGACGACTCGATTGAAATGATTTTAGCCGATCTGGCGAAACGCGATGTGATGCATGTGCTGTGCGAGGGCGGCGGCGAGATGGCCGGGTCGCTGATTCGCGCGGGGCTGGTGGATGAATTTGCCATTTTTATGGCGCCGTCGCTTTTGGGCGGCGAGGGGTTTCCAATGGTTGGAAAAAAGGGGTGGGCGCTGAAGAGCATGCCGCACCTGAGTTTCCACGCCTTGGAAAAAATTGGGGATGATGTTTTTATTCAAGCTGTACCGGTAAAGGAGTAAGGGATGT
>JAEIOF010000069.1 GCA_016342445.1 Verrucomicrobiota bacterium
AAATTTTCCAAGGGTTGGAAAAACGGCTGGCCGATCTCTCCGGACTGGATGAATCCGATCTTGAAGAACAGATCAACCTGTTTACCTACCGCATCAAAGAAGTCGAAGCGGCCAAGATCTCCGAAGAGGACGAAGAAGCGGTTCGGCAGGAGCACGAGCAGGTTGCCAACGCGCAGAACATTCTGGAACTGGCGCAGATGGCCGCGAGCGGGCTGACGGAATCGGAATACCCCGCTTTTGACGGACTCTCCGCCGCCCGCAAAGCCTGCTCGCAACTGTCCAAATATATTCCCGAGGCAGAAAGCTGGGCCGAAGAAATCGAAGGGGCCGCGCGCACCGTGCAGGAAATCTCCGCAATCATTCAAGGCACGGTTGAAGACATGGAAGCCGGGCCGGAACGGCTGCAATTCCTCGACGAACGCCTCAGCCTCTACCGCAGCTTCAAACGAAAATATGCCCCCTCCGTCCCCGAGATTCTCGAAAAGCTCGAGCAGTGGAAAGCCCGGCTCAAAGACCTGCAAAGCCGCGACGAACAGCGCGCGGCGCTCGAAACCGACCGCGCCGCCGCGCTGATCGAAACCGAAAAAGAAGGAAAATCCCTAAGTAAAAAACGGCAAACCGTTGCGGGTGGTTTGGAAAACGCCATTACTTCTGAATTGCGCGACCTCGGCTTCGAGCACGGTCTCTTTGAAGTGCAGCTGATCGACGGCGACCCGACCGCATCGGGCATGGACGAAATCGAGTTCGGCTTTGCGCCCAACGCGGGCGAAGCCATGCGCCCGCTGCGCGCGATTGCGTCGAGCGGAGAAATCTCACGCGTCATGCTGGCCGTCAAAGCCGTACTGGCACGGCACGACCGCATTCCCCTGCTCGTCTTCGACGAGATCGACGCCAACGTCGGCGGCGAGATCGCCAACGATGTCGGCGCCAAACTGGCGCAGGTCGGCCGCACCCATCAGCTGATCGCCATCACCCACCTGCCGCAGGTCGCCGTTTGCGGAAGCACCCACTTCGCCGTCGCCAAACGGGTACAGGACGGACGAACCTTCACCCAGATCATCTGCCTTGAAGACACCTTGCGAACCGAAGAAATCGCTCGCATGCTCGGCGGAAAAGACCTCACCAAAAGCACCCTCCGCCACGCCGAAGAACTGCTGCTGAATAAAAAAGCGAGCTAGTGACAATGATCATAAATGGAAAACGGAATAGAAAATTTTCTATGGGTTTAGATCAATAACGGCCTATGCGGACAAACGATCCATCCCATAGGGGTATATATGGAAACTTTCCACTGATGCCACTGTTCGCTATAAAAATATGAAACAACGGCGAACAATCAAAAACACCCTCCTTCTGCCATCCATTCTCGTCTTGGCGGGGTGTGTAGCTGGCGGAATGTTTTTTGATCATTCCGCGCCCAGTACAATTTCATGCAAAGAGGAAGCGCCCATTAACCTAACGGTTTCTGTAAATGCCGGCGATGCTCGTTCGCTAGATGCTCAACTGCACTATCGATTGTCAGGCTCACTGGACAATTCATTTTTGAGAGTCCCTATGATCAAGACTAAATCGAAAAAGAAAGAAGCTGAGTTTGAGTATTCAATCCCAGCACCAGGACTAGATGCTACAGGAAAATATATTGAAGCATTTTTTGAGATAACCGGGCCCCATACAGAAGATCATTCGTTTTACTTGAAAGATACCATGCTAGAAATTGCTATTAAATAACACCGAACCACCGCATTCACTCTATCGCGGACTCCGCCCGCTCAGAGTGACGCGTGACGTTCGATAATTTAATAATTTCGAAACCCTCAATCCGGAAAACTTCCGACAGAGCGCCGCCCTCCAATCCGTGTTGATCCGTGTAATCCGCGGTTAAATTCTCTCCTCGTTCCCTGCGGCGCGTTCGCCCCGAAGGGTCGAGGGTCAAAGAGCGAACACGCCCTGCCTTTCCCATTCGCGACCATTAGCGTTCATGAACCACTCCCTGCGGTCATTATTTCCTGCGGAAATTATTTATCGCTACGCTTTCAGCGCGGTTAAACGATCCCCGCTGTTTTTTGGTGTTAATCGGGGCCGCAGATCGCTAACTTTATCGGCTATGAGAACAGAACAAGACTCCCTCGGAAAACTCGATGTGCCGGACGACGCCCTGTACGGCATCCACACCGCGCGCTCCATCGCCAACTTCGCCTCGGCCGGTGAATCCCTGCCGATCGAACTGATCTACGGCATGGTGAAACTCAAACAGGCCTGCGCCGCCGCCAACGCGCAACTCGGTCTGCTGAGCCCCGAAAAAGCCGTCGCCATCGCCACCGCCTGCGGCGAGGTGCTGAGCGGAAAATTTGACGACCAGTTCCCGATCGACGTGTTTCAGGCCGGCTCCGGCACGTCGAGCAATATGAACGTCAACGAAGTGCTGGCCAATCTCGCGGGCGAAACGCTCGGAGGGAAATTGGGCGACCGCACCATCCACCCGAACGACGACGTCAACAAGGGGCAGTCCACCAACAACGTTTTTCCGTCCGCCATCCGCGTGGCCGCCATCGAACTCTCCGGCGAATTGTTCCAAACCCTGGAAAACCTTTTCCAAGGTTTGGAAAAAAAGGCGGCTGAATTTTCCAATGTCTGGAAAACCGGCCGCACCCATTTGCAGGATGCGGTTCCGATGACCCTCGGACAGGAATTCGCCGCCTGGGCGCACGCCTTGCGCAAAGATGAACGCCGCCTCGCCTTCGCCTGTATGGATCTGCACGAGCTGGGAATCGGCGGTAACGCCATCGGCACCGGCGTCAATACGCCCGCCGCCTTCCGCGGAGAAGTGGTCAGCGCGCTCAATCAGGCGACGGGGCAGGAATACCGCGTGGCGGAGAACGGCATTGAGATCACCCAGTTCCTGTCCGACATGGGCGCGTTCTCCGCCGCACTGAAAACGCTGGCGCTCGACCTGAACCAGATCGTCAACAACCTGCGACTGATCAGCTCCGGCCCGAACACCGGACTGGGAGAAATCAACCTGCCGCCGGTCGAGCCGGGCTCTTCCATTATGCCGGGCAAGATCAATCCGAGCATCTGCGAAGCCGCCAACATGGCCTGCCTGCAGGTGGTCGGCAACGACGCGGCGGTCTCCGCCGGTTGCGCCGCCGGACAGCTTGAGCTCAACACCCACATGCCGCTGGTCGGAGCCAACATCGTCAAATCGCTCAAAATCCTGACTCGGGTTTGCGCGGCGCTCGACTCAACATGCGTGGCGGGCATCACCGCCAACGAAGCGGTCTGCAAGAGCTATTTCGAACGAAGCGCGGGACTGCCGACCATTCTCAATCCGGCCCTCGGTTACGACAACGTCGCCGTGCTGGTGAAAGAAAGTCTGAAGACCGGTAAAACCCTCGCCGAACTCGTCCGCGAAAAAAACCTGATGCCCGAAGCAGAATTTGAAGCCCTCCTCGCACAGTCAAACGGCCCGAGTCTATGAGCATTCTGATTCGACAGGTTCAGCACGAGGAACAGACCGTTGACGTATTCATCAACGGGAACCTCATTGAAACCATCGGGGACTGTGCCGGCAAAACAGCGGACATCGTTATCGACGGAAGCGACAAGGCGATTCTGCCCACCTTTCACAATGCGCATCACCATGCGGCGATGGCGTACATGCGCAGCTACGCCGATGACATCGAACTCTTCAGCTGGCTGAGCGACCACATCTGGCCGCTCGAAACCACCATCACCGAAGAGGATGTCTACAACGGCGCTCGGCTCGCCTGCCTCGAAATGATCAAGTCAGGCACCACCTTTTTCAACGACATGTACTGGTATTTCCACGGCACCGCCCGCGCCGTCGAAGAAATGGGCATGCGCGCCGCGCTCGGCGCGGTCTTCATCGATATGGGCGATGGCGACCGCCGCGCCGCCAACCGCAAAATGGCACAGGTTCTCCTCGATGAGAGCAGGCAGTACAGCAACCGCATCCACTTTCAGCTCGGCCCGCATGCGCTGTACACCGTCTCTCAAGAAGCCCTCGTCTGGTGCTCTGAATTTGCCAATGAACACGGGCTGATGATTCACACCCACCTCAGCGAAACCGAAAAAGAAGTGGCCGACTGTCTGGCACTTCACGGCATGCGCCCGCCCGCCTATCTCGACAGCCTCGGATTGCTCTCCCCGAACCTCACCGCCGCGCACTGCGTCTGGCTGAACCAAAGCGAAATGGACCTGCTGGCGGCGCGCGGCGTGAAAGCCCTGCACTGCCCGAGCTCCAACATGAAGCTCGCCTCCGGAAAATTCCGCTTCACCGATGCGCAGGCCGCCGGGATACAAATCGCCATCGGAACCGACGGCGCGGCCTCGAACAACAACCTCGACATGAGCGAAGAGATCAAAATGGCCGCCCTGCTCGAGAAGCATTTTACGGGCGACCCGACCGCCCTGCCCGCCGACACCGCGTGGCGCGCCGGAACGCGCGCCGCCGCCCAAATGTTCGGGCTCAACAGCGGAATCATTGCCGAAGGCGCGCTGGCCGACTGCATGCTTGTCGATCTCAACAATGCCCGACTGGTTCCGGGCCACAATCTCATCGCCGACATGGTCTACAGCGCCGACAGCTCCTGCGTCGACACCGTCATCTGCGACGGGAAAATTCTGATGCAGAACCGGTACGTGGAAGGCGAAGAGGAAATCATCGCCAAAGCCCGCGAGTACAAGAAAAAGTTCAAACGATGACCGCTTGAAACGGAACTTGTTTTATCAAAACTCCACCAAGCCGGATTCGCGGAGGCTGAGGAAGTCGTTGGCGCCGTCGGCGGTTTTGCGCCCGATAATGAGATGGTCGAGCACTTTGATTTCCATAGTCTTTCCCGCTTCGATCAGCTTTTTGGTGATTTGGATGTCCTGCGCCGAGGGCGACGGGTCGCCGGAGGGATGGTTGTGCGCGAGGATGACGTTGGCGGCGGAGTGCTGAATGGCGGGTTTAAAAATTTCGCGCGGATGGACGAGGCTGGAGCTGAGCGTTCCTTTTGAAACCTCGAATGGCGGCGCCATGAGTCGGGTTTTTGTATCGAGCAGTAAAACCCAGAAGACTTCGCGATCCAGGCTGCGGGCGCGCTCGCGCAACACAGCCGCCGCCTCTTCGGGCGAGGCGATTCGCGGACGTTCGCCGACATTTTCCTGCACGAGCCGACGCCCCATTTCAAGCGCGGCTTTGAGGATTTTGGCCTTTTCTTTGCCGATGCCGTGGATTTCCTGAAGCTCAGCGGTGGAGGCGCGCGACAGCGCGCTGAGCGATCCGTACTGCATCAAAAGAAGTTCGGCCAGCTCGACGACGTTGAGGCCGGTGGTTCCGGTGCGCAAAAGCAGCGCGAGCAGATCGGATTCGGACAGGTTTTCGGGGCCGAGGCGGTCAAACTTTTCGCGCGGCTGAAGCGCCGCCGGCAGATCTTTGGCCCGCACCTGATAGGTGCCGCCCTCCTCACGTATACATCTTCCAAGCATTGGAAGTTTTCTAACAGAATCTTCCAATGCTTGGAAGATTTCTTTCCAACCCTTGGAAGGCGGCTGATACAAATACGCAAAAAAGCGCAGTTACGGAATACCTTTGTTTCCGCACGCCAACGCCTTCGGCACGCCGGATCGCTAAGCGATCTTCACGGCATCGACTTCGATTTCGAAGAGGAGGTCGTGACGGCAGACATCGGCGTGAGAGATGGCGAGCGGGAAGCGCGGGATGCCGAGCTCCGCCGCGATTTTTTCATAGACGGGCTGATAGGCCATGTCTTTGAAGTAGGCGATGCCGCGGAAGAGGTCGCCCCACCCCATGCCGCGCGATTCGAGGATGGCGTTGACGACATCCATGGTGAGACGGATCTGTTTTTCCGGATCGTCGAGGTGAACGGTTTTCCCGGCAGGGTCAATGCTGGCGGTACCGGAGATGAGAAGGTTTTTGTGGGTGGGATAGGCCATTTCGACGGCGCGGGCAAACGAGCTTTTGTAGTCGAGGGCGGGGTTCTGCAGCGGGGAGATGACTTCCTGTATTTTGAGGCGGTTGTCTTTTGGCTGTACGGCGAGCACGTCCATCATGATGGCGGCGCCGTACTGGTTGCCGGCTCCGATGCCGGTGCTGGCGGGAACCATATGGTCAAAGATGCCGGTTTCGTTGAAGTACTGCGTGCGGACAATGTTGAAGTCGTCGTACCAATCGAGGAGACGGTCGAGGTAAATCCAGGTGCGGACGGTGTCGGTGAACCGGAAGCCGTTGAGCTTGAGCGCGGCATCCATGGTTTCGAAGGCGGAGCGGGTCTGTTCGGCGCGCGAGGCGCTCAAGTCCTGCGGAATGACACCGCGCAAGCGGCAGTAACGGGCGGTTTCGTCCTCGTAGGTGAAGCCCATGTCGCGGCCGTTCAAGTGAATCGGCTGCGGGGTAAGCCCTGAGAGCGCGACGGCTTGCATGGAATAGAGATCGCCGTCTTTGCAGGCATCCCCCTGAAGCCAGACGACCGGCCAGTCGGTCTGCCCCATTTCTCTGCTGAACTCGTCATAATGATGGGATCCGGCGAAAACAAATTGACTGAGAATGGTCGCATTGAAACGTGCCGCCGCATCCCGCAGCGAGTGGCTCATCTCCCGGGTTTCGGACGCCTGCACGGTGATACAATGCTCCGAATGCGAGGGAAGCGACAGGGTCGCGGTTTCGGCATCACAATGGGTTTTAAGAATTTCAGCTTTCAACAGGAGGTTCCTTTTCGAGGTTAGTCGATGATTTTCACCGGGATCGCATCGATGGTGAATTCGTAGTCTTTGTAATTCATCCATTTTGCAATCATGTTGTAGTCGGGGTCGGTTTTCTTTTTAGAGATTCGTACTTTCCCGTTCAGAACAAGAGTGCTGCTCATTCCGGTGTCGGCATTTTCGTTAATATCAATGGTGAGGGTGCCGTAGTTTGCATTTTTCCCGGAGATCGCGTTCAGACCGAGAGCGGCCCATTCGGGCGGCTCAGAAAGGCTCAGCTTAATGGGGCCGTTAAAATCATTGTGGCGATCAACAGAATAACGAAGGCGGATCCGACTCCCGGCCCGAACCTCGACGACTCCCTCGTTAGGAAGGCTTAGTTTCACGGTCGCGGGCTCCGACTCGGTCACCATGGCCATCATTTCCTGAGAGGGAACCAAATGACGGTAGAGGAAGGCCTGCATCATATCTTCAGCGGGAACCGCCCGGCGGCGAACCCTGCGCCCGCCTGTCCAGGCGGTTCCTTCCATTTCAATCGAGATGAAGCCCTGCCCGATCGACTTGTCGGTGGAGATCAACGTTTGCAGTTTATCGGCGCCTGCCGGGATCTCTGTTTTTTCGAGAAACAATCCATCCGGCGGATCCTTGAGCGCCAATTCAATGACGTCGTCAAATCCGCCTTGTCGAAGAACATGCACGGTGATCAATGCCGATCCTTCCTGAGGAATTCGCAGACTCGACGGTGTCATCCGCAACTGAAAATCGGGGTGTTCGCTTCCGATACGCAGACGATAAGTATAGTCGTTACCGCCCTTGTTCTGCAGGTCTCTCAGACGAACCACATAACGCCCATCCATGGGAAGCTCACAGCTTAAGCGGGAGTCGGCATGGTGCGTAATCAGGCCGGTTGAGCGGTCGACTTCGTCGTCACTCACGGCAACCACATGCTCTTCAGGATCGAGCAGAATCAACTGTGCATCCAGAGGCGAGTTGAGCCGACGAGCCATCACTTCAGCCGAAACGGTTTCCCCCTTTATTCCATCAAAACAAAAACAATCGATATCATCTGGTGTTTCGATCCGTCCATCAATAACCAGCGGTCCCGTTACAAGTTGCGCCTGTGCCGGGATATTATTGGGCTCCGCCTCAAAAACACTGGTTAATGCGTCAATGGCGAACCGCCGACTATTCGAGCTGTTCGAACCCTGCCTGATGGCGATGTCGCGTATTTCAGGAGCGTCGCCGGAGGTATCAACCGTCAGGGTGTTCGACGGCAAGTTTGCTCCGTAAACTTGAACGGGGACCTGAGCGTTTTCCTGACCTCCCAGAGGAAAGATATAGTCGATAAAGGGAAGTTCCCCGACGGAAATCCGGTAGACAAAATCCTGACGGCCCCGGTAAATCGAATCTTTGATTGAGAGAATATATTCGCCGTCTTTCGGCACATCGAAAACCAGAACCGGGTCGGGATCGCCACGAAAATCGTCGACATAGGCCAGCTCATTTCCGGAGGCATCATAGACCCCGAGCACGGCCTGAAACCACCCGGGAACCGCATCGGCAAGATAAGGAATAAGAGCGCGCGCATAGACCTGACACACCAGCGTCTGCCCCCGTTCGGCACGGAAACAAAAATAATCGACCTCTCCGGGCATAATCTGTCCGTTGAAAAGCACCGGAAGGGATTCGACCGATTTTGCCGTTGTCTCCAGCGTTTTATTTGCGGCGGTTTCGAACGCCTCGCGCAAGGTGCCGATCTGAAAAATGATGGGGTTAGACAGCCCGTTGGTGGTGACAACCCGCAACTCATGCGTTCCGGGCTCCAGGTTTTCCGGAAGTGTGATTTTCAACTTAATCGTTTCCGCAATCTGCGGGTTGAACTGCTCCTTTTTGGCCATCTCCGGATTTGCACGAGCGTCTTTGCGGGACATGTTGATCATGGACATGTCTTCCATCACGGATTCCAACTGGCGTTTCATTTGCGAACAGATCAGCGGGTCGGACTCTTCTTCTATCTTCTGTTCGAGCGTATCTTTTGACCGGCGAATCCGATTGATTTCCCGCTTCTCAAACTCCCGATGATAGAAGGTCATTTCAGCGGGGATGTCGTGGCCGGACATGTACAGCCCGACGAAGTCCTTAAGAAATTGCCCGCCGACGGTCACCGTCAGCGTTGTTCCCGGCAGGCTTCCGGCCGGGTACACATAGCCGATGTGAGGCGTTACCGCTGCGCGCAGGAAACCTGCCGCACACAACAACAGAGACATCAAAAATATTTTTCTCCTTATCATTCTGCTCTCCGTTATTCCATACCGCTCACATGATCTCCTGAAGCAGCCCCCCGGTTTCGATATTCCCGGACGCCAGCGGTGACACATAAACCAGCTTTCCCTCCGGATGAGGCAATGTTCCGTACGGATCGATCCCCAACTGCTGATACATACTGGCCATCAAATCCCACGGGTATATTTCCCGATCGATCACGTTCTCTCCGCGTGTGTCGGTGGTCCCGACCACGTGTCCGCCCCGGAAGCCGCCGCCGGCGATTAAATGAGTAAAAGCTTTCCCATAATGGCTGCGCCCGCCGTTCCACGGAGCCTCCCATCCGATTTTCGGGGTGCGCCCGAACTCGCCGCCGACCCAGACAATGGTGGAGTCGAGCAACCCGCGCTCATCCAGATCGTTAATCAAAACAGAAACCGCGCGATCCAGATCCGGGAGCATTCGTTGCATCGATTCGAAATGCTTTTTGTGCGTATCCCATGCCGGCGAGTTGATGGTGACAAACGGAACCCCCGCCTCCACCAACTTGCGCGCCTGTAAACAGGACTGCCCCAAAAAGCTGTTGCGGCTATATGCATCACGCACGGCATCGGACTCGGTGGTCAGATCGAAGGTTTGCTTCGCTTCCCCGAGAATAAGCGAGTAGGCCTCAGCTTGGTTTTTAGCCAGCTTCGTCACCAGCGGATCCGACCCCATTTTCCGCCCGAACGTGTCGAGCGCCCCAAGCAGGTCGCGGCGGCTTTGCTGGCGCGCATCCGTAATCCCTTCGGCAACAATCCCCTCCACCGCAAACGGGGTTTTTGTCGGGTCCCCGCCGGTGGCAAACGGCTTGTAACGGGAACCCAAAAAGCCCGCCTCGGAAAAGCGGCCCTGAGGACGGGTCAACGTGACATAGGGCGGAATCAATCCCGCATACCCGGCATCATACCCCTTCTTCAATGAAACCACCGCGCCCATGGAGGGATTCACCACGCCATCGGCAGGTTTGGTTCCGCTCATCACCATGTAGGAGGCGGTTTCATGGCCGTTGTTTCCATGCGTCATCCCGCGCAACAAAGAATATTTATCCGCGATTTTTGCGAGTTTCGGCAGCATTTGACAAAGCTGAATCCCCTCCACGTTTGTGGCAACGGGACTGTTGTATTTCCCGCAGTAGTCATACCCGGCATCGGGTTTGGGGTCGAAGGTATCAAGATGCGACGGCCCGCCCCACAGCCAGATTTGAATGACCGACCTGGCCTTTGCCGTCAGCGGGTTCACCGCGGCCAGCGCCCGCGAACCCAATGTCATTCCGGCCACACCGAGCATCCCGAGCTTCAGCGCATCGCGCCGCGACAAACCAGAGTCTATACCCAATTTATTTTTCATGCCCCGCCTCCACGACTCAATGCCGTAAAATGAACTCCTTGCCATTGATTAGGCACCAAGCCAAATCATAGGCCACGTCGTCAGAACTCAACCCGCTCGTGCGCACATAATCCGACAGCGCCCTTTTTTCCTCTTTAGTCGGATAACGTGAAAGAATATGCAGATACAGCTCATTCACCCGGGCGGCATCATTGCGTTCTCTACGCAACAACTGCTTCAGCAACGGGCTTTTCATGATCTTATCCTGAAAATGAGACGAGTTGAGCATGTGCATCGACTGGAAAACGGAGACCTCGTTGTTGCGCTCCGATTCATAGGACGTATCCCGACCGGGGCGCCCAAACATTTCGAGAAACGATGAGCTGATGCTGCCGTCAGCCAACATGATCGATCTCTGGGTTTTAGGGATAAACGTGAAGGGCTCAGGGATGGCACTGCTGTAGCCCTCGAAAGTTCCGGTAATTTGACAAACCGCATCGATCA
>JAEIOF010000070.1 GCA_016342445.1 Verrucomicrobiota bacterium
GAAAGCCGCGGAACATAAATTCTTCGATGGCGCCGATCACGATCGTGGTGCCGAGCATGTGCACCCAAAAGAGCGGCCAGCCGGTGGTGCGCGGATCGTAGTGATGCAGTCCGTTCTCACCCAGCTCCAGCGGCTCGCGCAACGTTCCAAAATGAATCAGGTCGACAAAATATTTTTCGTAAAAGGTGCTGACTCCGGGCAGCGCGTTTTTAAAAAACTCGGATTCGAGGCCGACCCAGAAGACGAAGACGAGCACCCCGACAGCGATAGCCAGCGGCAGGCTGCTGAGCTTCGGCCGGGAATACCAGCGCCATGGACGAAAGGCGAAAAGCAGAGCAACTCCGCCGATCGTCTGCCAGAGATAACGCATACCGCACGGGTCGCCGAGAAGCGACATCATCAGAAGCCACGCCAGAAACGGAACGACATGCGCCCAGACCGCGGCGGAGTTCTCTTTGTCCAGCTCGGGGGTCCACTCAGGTTTAGTTTCTTCACTCATAATTGCGGAATCTATCCAATCCTCGGAAAAATTCCGAGGGAAAGTTTCCAGGGTCTGGACTCGAAGCGTAGCGAGAGGGGCTCCGCCGCTTGCGGCGGAGCAATGACTGGAGGGAATGGCAACCAACTGCGTTGCGGCTTGCTGTTTTTTTCCAAACATTGGAAACTCCGGGCATATTTTTTCCAACCATTGGAAAACTCCCTTATGAACAGCACATCAAAAATCGAGCTGATGAGCCCCGCGGGGTCGCAGGCGGCGCTGAGCGCCGCGATCGATGCGGGGGCCGACTCCGTCTATTTCGGCGTCGGCAAGCTCAACATGCGCGCCCGCTCCGCCGACTTTACGCCGGACGACCTGCCCGCCATCGCCGCGCGCTGCCGCGACGCGGGTGTGAAGAGCTACCTCGCGCTCAACACCATCGTCTATGACGACGAGCTCGATGAGATGCGCGCGCTGTGCGACGCCGCCAAAGCCGCCGGCGTCTCCGCCGTCATTGCCACCGACATTGCGACGATTCAATATGCCCGCTCCATCAACCTCGAAGTCCACATCTCCGTACAGGCCAACGTCGCCAATTTCCAAGCCCTGGAATTTTTTGCGCGCTACGCCGATACCGTCGTGCTCGCCCGCGAGCTCACCCTCGAACAAATTTCCAATGTTTGGAAAAAAATTCAGGAGCGCGACCTGCGCGGCCCCTCCGGCGAACTCATCCGTCTCGAACTGTTCGGCCATGGCGCGCTCTGCGTCGCGGTCAGCGGCAAATGCTACATGAGCCTTGCGCAGTACAACCAGTCCGCCAATCGGGGGGCCTGCTTCCAGACCTGCCGCCGCGCCTACCGCGTCACCGACGAAGAAACCGGCGAAGAGCTGGTGGTCGATAACAAATACGTCATGTCGCCCAAAGACCTCTGCACCATCGGATTCCTCGACCGCATTGCCGACGCAGGGATTTCCGTTTTGAAACTGGAAGGCCGCGCCCGCACCGCCGACTACGTCGGCACCGTCACCCGCGTCTACCGCGAGGCGCTCGACGCCCTCGCGGCCGGGTCGTATAGCCCAACCGCGTGTGATGAGTGGCTGGAAAGACTCGCACGAGTCTTCAACCGCGGCTTCTGGCACGGCGGATACTACTGCGGCGAGAAACTCGGCGAATGGGCCGCCAGCGGACATTCGCAAGCCACTGAATCGCGCGATGAAATCGGCGTGCTCTCCAACTTCTTCTCAAAAACCAACATCGCCGAATTCACCCTGCGGCGCTATCCGCTCAAGAACGGCGACGCGCTCCTGATCGAGGGACCGACCACCGGCGCGCTTCGCTTCACCGCGGAAAATCTGCACGTCGGCGGAACCCCGACCGACTCCGCACAACCGAACGATGTCGTCACGCTGGCGTTACCATCCAAAGCCCGTCGACAGGACAAAGTCTTCCTGCTAACCTCCCGCGATTAACAAAAGGAATCCGCATGTCTAAAATGATGGCCGTTACGCTTCTCGCGCTTTGCACCGTACTTTTCGGGTGCGAAAAAAAGGCGGAGCCCCTCCCCCCGCCGACCGCCGAAGCCATCGCCGCCGTCACCGAGGCCGCCTTCAGCGGCAACACCCTTGCGGTCGCCGAAGCGCTCAAGGCCGGAATGCCGGTCGACCAGATCGATAAAACCGGAAACAACCTGCTGATGCTCGCCGCTTTTAACGGCCATACCGAAACCATGCAGGCCCTCCTCAGCGCCGGGGCGGACGTCGCCCTGCGCGACAGCAACGGACGCACCGCCCTGATGTTCGCTTCGAGCGGCCCCTTCCCGGCCGCCGTCCGGCTGCTTCTCGAACACGGCTCGGAAATCAACGCCGTAGACAAGGAAGAGCACTTTTCCCCGCTCATGTTCGCCGCAGGCGAGGGGCTCTCGCCGATCGTCGACATCCTGCTCGAAGCCGGCGCCGACCCTTCGATGGTAGATGTGGATAACGACACCGCCGCCAACTTCGCCCGTCAGCGCGGTTTCATTGCCCTGGCCGATAAACTTCAGGCGCTGATCGAAGCCCCGTAACATGGAGGATCCTATGACTGACGACACGCTGGCCGATGCCGGATCGTATAAATTCGGACAGTTCGAGAAGAACGCCGAGGAACTCGAGCGCCTCAAGCTGCAGGCCACCATCGCCCTCGACACGGAGAAAAAGGCCTGGGAAACCGCCGGGCTACAGCCCGGCATGCAGGTGCTCGATATCGCCTGCGGCCCCGGCTTCACCGCCTGCGAGCTGGCGAAGTTCATCGGCGAAACCGGGCGCGTCACCGGCGTGGACATCAACGAAGAGTTAATCGCGGTGGCGCATCAGGCCAAAGCCTCCGAAGGCGTCGAAAACGTCGCCTTCTCCAGCGGCAATGTCTACGAACTCACCCTGCCGGAAAACTCCTTCGACTTCGTCTACGCCCGCTTCGTTTTCCAACATCTGGAAAAACCGCAGCTCGCTCTGAAAAACATTCTGAAGGTTTTAAAACCCGGCGGCGTTCTCTGCGTGCTGGATATCGACGACAACTGGACCAGCTTTGCGCCGGAAAGCGACGCCTTCGTGAAGTTCATCCGCAACGCCGGAGCCGGTCAAAAACGAAAAGGCGGTAACCGCCTGATCGGTTCGCAACTCTTCGGACTGCTCAGTGACGCGGGTTTTTCCAACGTCTCGACCCGAATCCATCCGATCACCAGCGAGGAGATCGGTCTCCGCTACTTCCTCGGCGTCGCCGTCCTCTTCCGCATGGAATTTCTCAGCAAACTCCAAAAACTGCTCGCCCTGCCGCAGCTGCGCAAAATCAAAAAAGCCGCCGAAGCGCCCAACGCCTGGGGTTCGGTCGGCGTCTTTGTTTCCACCGGAACCAAGGTCTGACTACACCTCTAGCGTCAGCCCTTCATGAGCGGCAATCAGTTCGATACCGGGATGAAGATATTTCCGAACCTCGGAAAGATATTCCGGCGGATCCAGCTCTGAAAAGTGGGTGGCGACCGCTTTTGCGGGCGCGGCCTCGTTCATCAGCTTCGCGAAAAGTGCCGGCGTCATGTGTCCGATCGCAACCGCCTCTTCGGCCGGCACCTCCTTCAAGGTAGCTTCACAGATGATCACATCCGCCCCGCGGCAGAAGGCGGCAAGCTCCGGAGAATAGGAGCCGTCGCCGGTCCAAACCACCGTGGCGGACTCATCCGACAGCTTGTAGGCAAAATTTTTCTTCGGGTGGTTCGTCAAAGCGGCTTCGAGCCGCAGGCCGCGCCAGCTCGCCGGCACGGAGTCGAGCTGACAAACGCCCTCGACCGGTTCCGGAGCCAAAACCGTGACGTCCGGCTGCGCGGCGAGCAGCCGAGGAAGCTGATCGATATGGTCGGGATGCAGGTGCGTCAGCAGCACATGATCAAGCGCGGCGACCCGGGCGGGATCCTCCATCAAATCGCTGGACCCGAGGTCGATCGCAAACGATCCGCCCGGTGCATCGACCCATGCACAGCTCATCTGCGCCCCCGACGGCAGAATCCCGCGCGTTCCGTAAAATGTGATTTTCATGACGATTTGAATGTACACCGTTTCGCCAGGCCTGAAAACTGCCCGCATGCAATTTAAAGGAAATACCGACGACGGCAGCGCGCGCTACTGGGATGATCTTGCGGAGCTCTACCAGAAGGAAACCCGCATCTCCACCCGCGACTTTCACTACGGCCCGCTCCTGCCTGGAGACTCCACACTCCAACTTCTTCCAATGGTTGGAAAAAACGACCCTGGAAGTTTCCAATGTTTGGAAAACAATATGGGTGGAGGCTCAGCCTCCTTCCAATGCTTGGAAATCGGATGCGGCGCGGGTCAAAACTCGATCTTTCTGGCGAAGCAGGGCGCGCAGTGCGTCGCCACCGACATTTCAGAAGAGCAGCTGGCACATGGCCGCAAGTTGGCGGAGGCCGAAGGCGTCGAGGTCGACTTCCAGCGCATCTCCATGGACTCGATGGATCATCTCGGCTCCTTCGACCTGATTCATTCGACGTATGCCCTTCCCTTTTCGTCCGACCCGGCACGGGTGATCGCCGAAGCCGCCGCGATGCTCAAGCCCGGCGGAACCTTCTTGCTGACCACCGGCCATCCGCTCTACGCGGGCGAGTGGCTGGAGATCGGCGACGATGAGGACGGCGTCTTTTTGCCGGACTATTTTGAGCCGGAAGCCGATGTTCGCATGGCGCTCAACGACGGAGCCATCAGTGCGGCGCGCTACTGGCCGATCTCTCAAGTCGCCGAGTGGATTCACGACGCCGGACTCATCATGGAGCGGGTTTTAGAACCCGCCCCGATGCCGATCCCCGATATGAGCGAAGAGGAAATCCTCGCCAGCGTCCCCTACGAAAGCGCCGACTGGCGCACGCTCTACTCCCGCCTCGCCCGCATCCCCGTCGTCGTGATTTTCAAATGCAGAAGAGCTTAATTTGCTTCAAAAGCGGGCGCGTGTCCGTATAATCGCCGAAATGGCAAAAAAATCGAAGCAGTCTGAACCGGTCCGTTCCAAAAAAAAAGAAGCCTTCGGGATTCTCCTCGTCGCGCTCTGTGCTTGGAGCTTTTTCTGTTTTTTCAGTTATTGCCCGGAATACTCTCCCATCCTCAATAGTCCGCCGGCGACCAATTCGCCCAGCGGCTTCATCGGCGTGTGGTTTGCCTATACCGGGCTCCTGTCTCTGGGGGTCGGCGGCTACCTGATTCCGTTCGTCCTGCTGCTCGGCAGTCTGCTGATGACGCTTCGCTCCTACGAGCGCGCCTGGCCCAAATGGTTCTGGCTGACCGCCGGACTGATTGCTCTGGCGAGTCTGATGGAATATCAGGGCGGCGTTTGGAATCCCCTGGTCCGCAGGCTAAACCTCGGCAGCCCCGGCGGGGTGCTCGGCCAGATGCTGGCGATCCGATCGCTCGGGAAGTGGATCGGACATGCGGGCGCGGGTATCTTTTTTGTAGCGGTGGTGTTTCTGGCCGTCCTGCAACTGACGGGGATGCATCCGTTCACCCCGTTCATTTTCCTTTGGGAGAAAATCCGGGAACTCTGGGCGCGGCGAGCCGTCGAAGTCGAAGAAGAGCCGGAGCCGGTTGTGGCCCGTCCGAAAACAAAGAGACGCTCTCGTAAGGAAAAAACGGAGGAGCTCTTTACACCGCCAGCCCCAAAAACAACTCCGAAACCCGTTTTGCCGCCGATGCCGGCCATCGCAAAAAAACCGATGCCCGACCTGAAGGCCAAGCCGACAGCCAAAGCCCCGGAAAATGAGCTGGACAATATCTCCATCAACATTGCGCCGGGCGTGGACTCCTCAGGCTACCAACTTCCTCCCCTCACCATTCTGGACGAGCTCCCCCCCGTAAACTCCACGAAGTCGACGGAGAACACCGACGAAAAGTCGCGTATTCTGCAATCCACACTGGAGCAGTTCGGGGTTGAGGGTCAGGTGACACACGTTGAAGTCGGCCCGACCGTTACTTCCTACGAAATCACCCCGGCCGCCGGAGTCCGCGTCGAGCGCATCTCTTCACTCGAACGAAACATTGCCCTGGCCATGCGCGCCCAGAGCATTCGTATTCAGGCACCGATTCCCGGCAAAGGGGCCGTCGGCATCGAAATCCCGAACTCGAAAAGCTCGCCCGTCTTCCTTCGCCAATTGGTCGAATGCCCGGCCTTCCACGACCCGAATATTGCCCTGCCGCTCGCTCTGGGGACCGATGTGAGCGGCAAGCTGATTGTCGGCGACCTCTCGGCCATGCCCCATCTGCTGATTGCCGGCGCCACAGGGGCCGGGAAAACCGTCTGCATGAATTCCCTGCTGACCGGTCTTCTGCTCACTCGAACCCCGGATCAGATGCGCATGATTCTGGTCGACCCGAAAACCTTCGAGTTTCAGGCCTACGAAAATATAAAGCATCTCGTGGTGCCGATCATCACCGACGCCAAAAAGGTGACGCTCGGCCTGCGCTGGGCCATCAAGGAGATGGAAAAGCGCTACTCCCTCTTCAAAAAAGCCAAGGTGCGCGATATTAAGAGCTTCAACAACCGCCCGATTGAAAAACAAGAGGACATGTTCGGGGAGGTCATCCCCGCCGACAGCAGTATTCCGGCCAAGCTCCCCTACATTGTGATTGTGGTCGATGAGCTGGCCGAGCTTATGGGCGTCGCTCAACAAGAAATCGAACCCTGTATTGTCCGCCTCGCCCAGCTCTCGCGCGCGGCGGGTATTCACATGATTCTCGCCACCCAGCGCCCGTCGGTTAACGTCATCACCGGAACCATCAAGGCCAACATTCCGGGCCGCATCGCCTTCCAGGTGGCCCAGGGCAACGACAGCCGCACCATCCTCGACACCATCGGTGCGGAAAAACTGCTCGGCAAGGGCGACATGCTCTACCTGCCGCCCGGCAAGAGCAAGCCGGTCCGCCTGCAGGGAACATGGACCAAAGACGAGGAAATGGCGCGTGTCACCGACTTCATTCGCACGCAGGGCTCGCCGGACTTCATTACAGAGATCAAAGAGAAGATCGAAAGTAAAAAAGTGGATATGCCGGAGCTGGAAGAAAACGACGACCTGCTTGAACAGGCCATCGAGGTTCTGCGCAGCACCAAACGCGCCTCCACCTCCTCCCTGCAGCGCCGCCTGCGCATCGGCTATAACCGCGCCGCCAACCTGATGGATCTGCTCGAAGAAAAAGGAATCATCGGCCCGCCGACCGAAACCGGCCCGCGCGATATCCTCGTGGATCTCGACGGCGAAATTCCCGATAACCCAGGGAACGATGAGCCGCCGGAAGAGTTTGGCGACGATGACGACATCCCGCAGCAAATCCCCGAAGAAGAAGAAGAGTACAGACCAGAGGAGTAAACACCATGGCCACACTCGGACAACAACTCAAAGCCGCACGCGAAGCCAAAGGCGTCAGTGAATCAGAAGCCGGTGCCGCGACGAGAATTCTGACCAAACTCATCGTCGCCATGGAAGCCGATGATTTTTCGGTGATGCCCGCACCGACCTATGCCAAAGGCTTCATCCGCCTCTACGCCGAATATCTCGAACTCGACCCCGCGCCGCTGGTCGCGGAATACCTCGAAAAAAACGTCACCGGCTCACGGCCCCTGATTGATGAAAACCGCCAGCGCGAACAAAACTCGCGCCGCGGCACCCCATTCTCCGTTCGTCTGAAAAAAATCCCCATTCACATGCCTCACCTCGCTCTTCCCGGGAAAATCGGAACCCTTGTTTCCCGCAAAACCCGCTCGCTCGGGCAGGCGGCCGGCAAAGGATGGAACGCCCTGCCCGGCAATGCATGGAAAGACATCCGCGTGCTCGCCGGCGCGGCCACTGCACTCTTTATTCTCATTCTCCTCATTAGCACCCTTTCCAACTGCGGACGTAAGGCGGAAACCTCGGCTCCGGCCCCGCAAGCCGCCCCTGCCCGCATGTTGCTCGACGAACCCGTTCCGGATCTCTATCTTGTGGCTCCCGGCACCATTGAAAGCTCCCGATGAATCCTCCGAACATTCTCACCCTCAGCCGCTTCGGCATGGCTCTGCTTTTAATGGTCTGCCTGAGCGTCTCTTTTCCAGGCGCAGCCATCGTTGCGCTGATCGTCTTCATCCTCGCCGCCATCACCGACGCACTGGACGGCCACCTCGCCCGCACCATCTACGGCTGCACCGACTTCGGCAAGCTGATGGATCCGCTGGCCGACAAAGTGCTCACCGCCGCCGCCTTCATCGGCTTTGTCGAGATGGGCGTCATGCCCGCATGGATGGTCACGCTGATTCTCTCTCGCGAATTTATGGTGACGGGCCTGCGGCTGCTCGCCGCCGATAAGGGCGTTGTCCTTGCGGCCGGGCCTTGGGGGAAACACAAAACCATCTGGCAGATGATCTTCATCATTGCCGTTCTCTTCGCCGGGGTTTTCCAATGTTTGGAAAAATGCGACACCGCCATCTGGTGGGGCGGCCTGTTTGTCACCGCGCTTTCTATCTGGAGCGGCTGGCACTACTTCCAGCAGAACATGAACCTGCTCACCTCGCGCGCCGACACCAATAAATAGGAGAGGCTTGCAGACAAGCTGCAACCTGTTTACTTTTCCAGTTTTAACAAAAGGGTTTTTCTCATGAAGGTATTGGTGATTGGAAACGGCGGACGCGAGCATGCGCTCTGCTGGAAACTGAAGAACGATTCGAAAAAACCGGAGATTTTCTGCGCCCCCGGCAACGCGGGAACCGCCGCGCTCGGAACCAACCTCGACCTCGTCGCCACCGACGTTGAAGGCATCACCGAATGGGCCAGAGCCCATCGGCCCGACCTCACCGTCATCGGCCCGGAAGCTCCGCTGTGCGTCGGCATGGCCGACGCGCTCGAAGCCGAAGGCTTCCGCGTCTTCGGTCCGCGCCGCGCCGCGGCCGAGCTCGAAGGAAGCAAGGAATTCGCCAAGGAGATCATGAAAGCCGCCGGCGTCCCAACGTCCGCCTACGCCGTATTCACGGATGCAGAAAAAGCCTGCGAATACGTCCGCGAACGCGGCGCACCGATCGTCATCAAAGCCGACGGCCTCGCCGCCGGCAAGGGCGTCACCGTCGCCGAAACCGTTGAACAGGCCGAAGAAGCGATCAACGATGCGCTCGGCGGGGCCTTCGGCGACGCGGGCAGCCGGGTCGTCATCGAAGATTTTCTCGTCGGCGAAGAGGCCTCCATCCTCGCGCTGATCGACGGCGAACACGTCGTGATGCTCGCCTCGTCGCAGGACCACAAGCGGGCGTTCGACGGCGACCTCGGCCCGAACACCGGCGGTATGGGGGCTTACTCTCCCGCGCCGATCGCGACGGACGCCGTTCTCGAAAAAGTCCGTACGGAAGTGTACGACCGCACGCTGGCCGAACTCAAAAAGCGCGGCATCACCTATACGGGGGTGCTCTACGCCGGCCTGATGATCGATAACGGCCAGCCGAGCGTGGTCGAATTCAACTGCCGCTTCGGCGACCCCGAAACACAGGCGGTTCTCTCCCGCTGGGAGGGCGACATCATTCCCGCGCTCGAAGCCTGCGTCGATGGAACCCTTTCCGAAGATCTGATTTCGTGGACGGCCGAGCCCTCCGTCTGCATCGTGATGGCGGCGGCTGGCTATCCCGGGGACTACCCGAAGGGCGACGAGATCTCCGGCCTTGCCGAAGCGGCGGAGCACGCCGTGGTCTTCCACGCCGGCACCGCGCTCAAAGACGGCAAGGTCGTGACGGCGGGCGGGCGCGTTCTCGGCGTCACCGCACTTGGCACCGACCTGCGCGAAGCCGTCGCCAACGCCTACACCGCCGTAGAAAAAATCTCGTGGAAGGGCGCCTTCTACCGTAAAGATATCGCCCACAGGGAATTGAAAAGGAGCTAGAATGGTCAAAACACAGGTAGCAATCGTGATGGGAAGTTCCAGTGATTGGAAAATCGTGGAGAATTGTTTCCAAACCTTGGAAGAATTTGGAATTAAAGCCGAAGTCAAAGTGATGTCGGCCCACCGCACGCCGCACGAAGCGTGCGAGTTCGCCGAAAACGCCGCGGAAAACGGCTTTAAAGTCATCATCGGCGCGGCGGGCGGCGCGGCGCACCTCGCCGGGGTTCTCGCCGGACACACGATTCTTCCAGTGATTGGAATTCCGATGCCGGGCTGGGCGCTCGACGGAATGGACTCCCTGCTTTCGACCGTACAAATGCCGAAGGGCGTTCCGGTCGCGACGGTTGCGATCGGCAAAGCGGGGGCGATCAATGCCGCGATCCTCGCCGTGCAGATGCTGGCGCTCTCCGACGAAGGACTGACCGCCAAGCTGGTGCAGTTCAAGAAGGACATGCACGACGAAGTGCTGAAGTCGAACGACGACCTGCAAAAAGAAATCAATGGCTGACGTCGTCCAGATTGATGCCTACAGGCCCGATCCGGAAATCATCCGGCGGGCCTGCGAACTTTTGGAAGCGGGCGGGCTGGTCGGCGTGCCGACCGAAACGGTCTACGGCATCGCCTGCGATCCGGCTCATCTTGAAAACCTCTACGCGGCCAAAGAGCGCGACCGCGGCAAACCGATTGCCCGCCTCGCCGCTTCGCTGGAACAGGTCGAAGCGCTCGGCGCGGATTTTGGCCGCGACGGAAAAGCGCTCGCTGAGAAATACTGGCCCGGCCCGCTGACGCTGGTGCTCGATACGCCGGACGGGCCGACCGGCTTCCGCGTTCCGGCACACGAAGTGCCGCTGGCCCTCGCCCGAGCCTTCGGAAGGCCGATCGCGCTGACCAGCGCCAACAAAAGCGGCGGCGCCGACGCCACCAATGCCCAGGAAGCATTCCAATGTCTGGAA
>JAEIOF010000071.1 GCA_016342445.1 Verrucomicrobiota bacterium
GTTGGTTTTCTATTTGCCGGGAACCCTTCTGCTTGCCGGAGTCTGTTGCGATCAGGGAGAGCGCCTTTTCATCTGGATGAAACGGGGAGTAATTCTCGGCGCTGTGCTGACGGCTCTTTTCTATTCCACTCTTGTGATTCTTCCGGCAACCGGTATGGATATCACTCGTGTCGCTCCATTTCGACAAATCAGCGGTTGGGTTGAATACGGCGAGTCCATCGCCCGCGTACAACGCCAGTTGCCAAACCCTGAAAACACGATGCTGATTGTCACCGGACACCGTGTCAGCACGGCCGCGCTGGCATTTCATCACCCGGACAGACCGACCGTGTACCGTTGGGACAATGACCCAACGTTCATCAACAACCAGTATGATCTCTGGCCGGGGCCGTCCAAAGAGGGCGCGGACGCGTTGTTGATTGTTTACCGTGGCGGTGATGTGCCTGCGGATTTGGCCGTACACTGCACGACCCTCACGAAACTTGAATCGTTAGAAATCCCCCCGAACGCCCACAAACCGAGACGCTACGATCTGTATCACGCAACCGGATGGAAAAACGATGAAGCACGATAAAACAAACCGGTCCCGCCCGCCCGTTTTGCTGCCGGTGCTGATTACGCTGCTGCTCACGCTGCTCGCATGGCTCACCCGGATTGATTTTGTGGCGGCCGATCTGTTCTTTAATGGAAACGCCGGACGCTGGTTTCTTAAAAGCGATTTGATTGTAAAACTGATCTACGAGCTTACTCCGATCCCGGCCTTTATCATCTTCGGGGTTAGCGTGATGATTGTGCTGGGCAGCATCTGGAAAAAAACATGGCGGCGCTTTGTGCGTCAGGCGCTCTGCTGGATTCTGGTTATGGCGCTGGGCCCCGGTCTGGTCGTAAATTCCATTTTCAAGGACTGGTACGGTCGTCCGCGCCCGAAGCAGATCGTGGAATACGGCGGAAAAATGGAGTTTTGTCCGGTCTGGGTGGTCGGGGAACCGGGCGAAGCCAAATCGTTCCCCTGCGGACACGCATCCGTCGGATTTTATTTTATGGCCGGCTATTTCTGCTGGTGGCGGCGCAACCACCGCCGCGCTCTCTTTTGGCTGATCACCGGGCTGGCCGCCGGAATCGTCCTCGGCTTAGCCCGAATGGCCTGCGGGGCGCACTGGTTCAGTGACGTTGTCTGGGCCGGAACCTTTGTCTATTTCATCAGCTATGGGGTCGCATGGGGATGCGGACTGCTGAAAGATCAAACGGAGAACATTGTATGAACACGCTCGCAACATCGATCATCATTCCGTTTTATAACGAGGAGGAGAGCGTTCTCTCTGTGCTCGAAGAGGTGCTTGCCTGTCAGCCCGACGCTGAGATTATAGCGGTGGATGACGGCAGTCGCGACCGAACCTGGGAAATCATTTGCAGTCTTCCCGCCGTACACGGCCTGCGGTTGACCGAAAACCGCGGGCAGAGCGCCGCCATGTACGCCGGGATGCGCGCCGCCAGCGGCAAGGTTATTGTGCTGATGGACGGGGATGGACAAAACGACCCCGCCGATATCGAAAAGATGGTGGAACGGTTGAGGCAGGAAAATATGGATGTGGTTTGCGGGCAACGGGTGAACCGTCGCGACACCCGCAGCCGCCGGGTTGCCTCTAAAGCCGCCAACGCAATCCGCAGATCCATTTTGAATGACGGAATCAGCGATACCGGTTGTTCCTTGAAAGCGTTTCGCCGCGAACACGTCGAATTGCTGGTTCCGTTCAACGGACTTCACCGGTATCTTCCGGCGATTTTCAAACAGGCGGGGCTATGCATCGCCGAAATGCCGGTCAACCATCGCGCCCGCGCGCAGGGAACGTCCAAATACACCAACTGGAACCGGGCGCTGCGCGGCATCTACGATCTGTTTGGCGTCCGCTGGTTGTTAAATCGAAAAGTTGTCTATCCGAAAATGGAGCGCTCACATGAGTGAAACCTGGTTTACAATCGGCGCGCTGGCGGTCACCCCCTGGAAACTGATCGGCTATCTCGGTGTATTTCTTTTCGGCGGACGCTGGTTTGTTCAGCTGATCGCTTCACACATGAAAAAGAAACCGACGTTTCCCCTCGTTTTCTGGTACATGAGCCTTTCGGGAAGCCTCTGTCTGCTGGCCTACTTCATCTTCGGGAAAAACGACTCCGTCGGTATCCTGTCCAACTTGTTTCCGGCCAGTGTCGCTTCCTACAATCTGTTTCTGGAAATCACTCACCGGAAAAAGAATCCGTCCGCAACCGAATGAAAAGTCGTGCCCTTCCTGAGATCAAGGATGATGCCCGCGCACTTTTCCGAATGATGCCTATGGTCTTGAAAACATCCCGCATCGAATTCGAAGAGGCCTAGTTCACTTCGATCGCTTCCTGCCTCTGGCGCAGGATTGCCTTCGAGGTCGCGCAGAGAAATTCATCCCGATAGGGGATGCTCCGGCGTTTGTCCAAAGTTCCAATGGTTGGAAATTCCGGAGGCAGGGTTGAGGGCGAAGCGATCGTTCCGTCGCCCATCTGATGGCCCGGATGGGTCTCGCCGACAACAAACCCCGCTTCGAGCATCGCGCCGCGCACCGGCTGCGAAGAGGAATAGGTGCACAGCACGCCGTTCGGCTTCATCACTCGATAGAGTTGCTGGAAGAATTCCACCGTCCACAGCTCCGGACAGTGCTGGCTCGAAAACGGATCGTGAAAAACGATGTCGAACGAATCGTCCGGCAGATTTTGAATTAACCAGCGCGCGTCGCCGAAGCGCAGGTCGATTTTTCCAACCATTGGAAAAAGGACTTCGGCGTCGAGCAGTTTTTGGAGCGTTTCCTGCCAATCAACCGGATCGGTTTCCAAGGGTTGGAAATGTTCGGCGGCGGCGCGGACGACGCGCTTGTCCATTTCCAGCGCGGTGATATCGACCGTGTGTTTCGCGCCGTCTGCCGCGCCAAGCGCCGCCAGCGAGTTGTTGCCGAGCCCGAAGCAGACGTCTAAGAGTTTGAGGTTTGCATCTTGAAGTTTGGAGGCCAGCCCGGACGGCTCGACAAATTTCTTTTCCGCCTCCAACCGCGCGCCGCTCTTGGTGTGGTAGTGCTCTTTCCAATCATTGGAAAAGAAGGTGATTGAGCCGTCATCCGTTTGCACGGGTACCATTTCGCTTTCCAGCTTCAATTGTCCAGCTTCAAGCTGGTCTCCCTGCGAGATTTGACGACAGGTCATTTGCTGAATCACGTAATCGAGAAACTGTCCCTTTTCGAGGTGCCAGTGCGGGGCGATTAATTGGTCGTCCGGCGTATCGGTTGAAATGCGAATCACTGGAATGTCGGCGGGGATGCGACGCAGAAAATCCATCAGCGCTTCGGCGTATTCCCAGTGGTTCATCGCTGGGGGCATGGTTTTTGCAAACTCTGTGCCCTTCATGATGTGCAGGTTGTGAATTTTGATTCCGGATATTGGAAGTTTTGCCAGTTCGTCTGCCGTATTTTTCCAATCCGTGGAAACTTCATTTGGCAGTCCGAGAATGATGTGCGGGGCAACGTGAATGCCGCGTTCTGCGAGGTCGAGAATCGCCTGCTTGCTGCACGCCCAGTCGTGACCGCGGTTGATCGTTTTGAGCGTTTCGTCGTTGGTCGTCTGCACGCCGAGCTCCACCCAGACTTCGACCTTGTCTTTCAGCGCTTCCAAAAAATTGAGCGCTTCGGGCGGCAGGCAGTCGGGGCGGGTGCCGATGCTGATGGCTTCAAAATCGAATTTTTCCAAGCATTGGAAAATCAGTTGTTGCTGTTCGGGGTCGGTCAGGTCGGCGGTGAAGGCCTGAATGTAGAGCATCAGCTTGGTGGCTTTGTAACGCCGTTTGGAAAACCGGATCGCCGCCTCAATCTGCTCGATCGGGTTTTCCTGTTGTTGGGTCTGCTGTGCCTTGGAACCGTTTTCGGAACAGAACGCGCACCGCCCGTGCGGACAGGATGACGCGAGCTGGACGGGAACACGGAACAGCGGTTCGCCGTACCGATCCATCATCCACTGTTTATACTGTGTAAAAGGAGCCATTTTAAAACGAACCACTAATTTTCACTGATTCTCACTAATCAAAATCTCTAATAGTGTCCACTAGTGTGAATTAGTGGTTAAAATTTTTGGAACCAGTTCGACGATTTGATCGAGCTTCACCATGCCGGGTTCAAGGTTCATGGCGTTGGAGGTTCCGCAGGCGAGGCCGAAGACGAAGGCTTCGGGCAGGGAGTGGCCTTCTGCCAGTACGTAAGCGGTTCCGGCGCTGACGGAGTCGCCGCTTCCGATCGGGTTAACGGCATTTATCTGTGGAATCGTAAAGGTGTGCGTGTTGTCGGGGGTCACCAGCATGGCGGAGTTTCGTCCGTTGGTGATGCCGACCGCGCCTGCGCCGCGGGCGATCAGTTCATGGGCCCAATCTTCTGTGGATCCCGACTCTTTAATCGTCAACCCCAGTTCTTCGACGTTGATTTTGACGAGGGCGGGGCGGTGTTCGAGGGCGGCGAGTAGCGGCGGGCCATAGCTGTCGATCAGCACTTTTTTGCCGTCGGTCAGCGAAAGCAGTTCGGCGTAAATATCCTGCGGGGCGTGGGGCGGCAGGGTGCCGGAAAAGATGATGCGGTCAAATCCTCCCTGAATCTGAGCGAATGTTTTGACGAACGCCTTCCATTCATTCGCGGTCAGGGGCGGGTTTTCTTCGACCAGCTCGGTGCATCCGTCGTGGTCGGCGGAAAGCAGGGTCTGGCAGATGCGCGTCTCGGCTTGGGTTTCGATCCAGCGGCAGGGGAGTTGTTCGGCTTCGAGCAGATCGCGGACGGACTCGCCGTTGGCACCGCCGGCGAAACTGAGTAGTAGAGTGTCGGCGCCGAGAGTTTTGAGCACCCGGGCGGCATTGGTCACTTTGCCGCTGGCGGCCACCGACACCTTGCGGGCGCGGTTCACCTCATAAGGGCGGAACGAGGTATATTCGATGGTGCGCTGAAGCGCGGGAAAAAACCCACAACACAAAATTTTCATAAGCGAAATTTTACACAGAGGAAATGAAGAAAACGAAGGTAAAGGAGAGGGGAATTGACCACGGATTCACACTGATTGACACGGATATATTTCCTTTCGGGAGTTAAAGAGAAGCTTGTTACGAATCTGTGTTTATCGGTGTGAATCCGTGGTTGATGATTTTCACATCCTGCGGGAGTCGTAGGCCCAGTGGAGGAGGGCCTGGCGCTGTTTCGGGCGGCAGGAGAGGTCGCCGGGCGTGCAGTTTTTGTCGATCTGCGCGATGTGGCGGCGCATCGCTTTCCAGCGGGCAATCTGGCGGGCGTCATCTTCGTGACGGCGTCCGGCGTAGTAGCGGCAGTACCACTGGAACCATCCGCGCGGGTCGTCCTCGTGAATCCATCCCTTTTCGCGCCAGTACGAGAGCGGCTTGGAGGCGTTGATGCCGAAACAGTTCAGTTTGGCGTCGCGCTTGTCGGGTGACAGCTTGGCTTTGGTAAACCACGACTTCGGGAATTCGTCGCGGCAGTCCGTCATGTACTTTCCACCGAACACGCCGAGTTCGAGCATTTGCTTCGGGGTCAGCTCCGGCTCAAACTCCGGATCAAAATTCCGCCCGGCGGGCTCCGTTAAGAAATAACGGTAACCGGATTGCATCTTGTCGTTCACAATGATTTCGCGCGGCTGCATGGGAGAAGTTAACCACTAATTTTCACTAATCAGCACTAATAAATTTCACCACAGAGGTCACGGAGGCTCAGAGGGGAGAGTTGCCCACGAATCACACGGATTAGCACGAATGAGAGTGAACTATTTGGCCGCTAAAAATCAAACAACGATGTTCTCGTGTTAACTACGATATGAGAAATTTTTTCCCACCCGGAAATATTTCCACCTCTTTTAGATTCGGCAGATTTTTCCAATCCTTGGAAACGCGACGAGGGCGTCGCGTCTACATTTTCCAAACATTGGAAAAACTGCGGTCAAAAAGTTCCAAGCATTGGAAAACCCACCCCTGCCTGCGGCCACCCCTCCGGCGGAGGGGGTTTCATTCGTGCTGATTAGTGTGAATTAGTGGTTTCAAACCCTCTCAACGCTTTGATCCGTTCGAGGACGGGCGGGTGGGAATATTCGAGGAAAACTTTGAGCGGGTGGGGGGTGAGGTTGCTCAGGTTGTCGACGGATAGTTTTTTGAGGGCGCTGATCATTTCGCCGGGCTCGTTGGTGGTTTCGGCGGCGAAGGCGTCGGCCTCAAATTCGTGTTTGCGCGAGAGGATGTTTCCGGCGATGCCGAGGATCATGCTGATGGGCGCGTAGAGGAAGCCGAAGAAGATGAGTCCGGC
This sequence comes from Verrucomicrobiota bacterium, assembly GCA_016342445.1. Classification (GTDB taxonomy): domain Bacteria; phylum Verrucomicrobiota; class Kiritimatiellia; order Kiritimatiellales; family Tichowtungiaceae; genus Tichowtungia. The sequence continues at coordinate 6,354 of JAEIOF010000071.1, forward strand.
ATAGAGCGGCGTGCTGTCGATTCCGAAGGCGGCGTAGAGTCCGCCTTTGGTGATGAAGAGCGAGAGGATGAAGAACATCATCAGGGATGAGGCCAGCGAGATGACGATGCTCTTTTTGATGTGGCCGAGTTTGCAGTGTCCGATTTCGTGGGCGAGCACGCCGACGAGCTCGCCGGTGGTGTGCTTTTCGATCAGCGTGTCGAACAGCGCGATGCGTTTGGTTTTGCCGAAGCCGGTGAAGTAGGCGTTGGATTTGGTGGAGCGTTTGGAGCCGTCGATTTTGAAGATTCCGCTCAGTTTATATTTCTGCGCGTCAGCAAATTCTTCGATTTCGCTGCGCAGTTCGCCGGCCTCCAGCGGGGTGAATTTGTTGAAGAGCGGCAGGATGACGACCGGAGCAATAAAGAGAATGAAAAGCTGAATGACACTCAGTGCCCCCCACGCCCAGAGCCATGCGTTGGCGACGGATGAGAAGATCCAGAGGATGAGCGCGAAGATGGGCGCGCCGAGCAGGACGGTGAGCAACAGCCCTTTGAGGATATCGAGCACGAAGGTCTTCCAAGTGGTTTTGTTGAAGCCGTATTTTTCTTCGATGACGAAGGTGCTGTAGATGCTGAAGGGCAGGCCGATGATCTGTCCGATCAGGATGAGGATTCCGCCAAAGACCAGTCCCTGAACGATCATGTGCTCCGAGGCGGCCTGCGCGAGGTTGTTAATCCAGCGAAAGCCGCCGAGCAGGATGAAGGCGATGGTGAGCGGAAGCATGATGCCTGCCTGAACCTGCCCGAAGCGGGTGTTGTCTTTGAGGTAGCGCTGCGATTGGGCATATTTTTCGTCGTCATAGACGCCCTGAAACTCTGCTGGAATCTCGGTGGAGAGGTTGCGCACGTTGAGCGTTTCGACGATCAGCGAGATCAACCAGCTGAAAACCAGCAGGGCGAGGATGAAAATCAGGTATCCGTTCATAAATTGGCGTCCTTTTGCGTTGATGCGAATGGGCTCAAAAATATATCCTTCGCCGCTATGAGTAAAACACTGTTTGATAAGATTTGGGACGCACACGTCGTTAAGGACTTAGGCAACGACGAAGTGCTGTTGTATATTGACCGCCATCTGGTGCACGAGGTGACCAGTCCGCAGGCCTTTGAAGGCCTTCGCCTCGCGGGCCGGCCGGTTCGTTGTCCGGAACGGACGTTCGCCACGATGGATCATAATGTGCCGACCGACGAGAACCGGATGAACATTACCGATCCGATTGCGAAGGCGCAGGTCGATGCCTTGACTGAAAATGCCGCGACAACCGGCGTGACCCTTTTTCCGCTGGGCGACGACCGCCAGGGCGTAATTCATATCATCGGGCCGGAGCAGGGAATCGTCCTGCCGGGCATGACGGTGGTTTGCGGCGATTCGCATACGGCGACTCACGGCGCGTTCGGGTCTATCGCGTTCGGGATCGGCACCTCCGAAGTGGAGCACGTGCTGGCGACGCAGACGTTGCGTCAGAAAAAACCGAAAAACTACAAGGTTGAATTTACCGGAACCCTGCAGCCGGGTGTGACCGCCAAGGACATGGTGTTGAAGCTGATCAGTATCATCGGCACCGCCGGTGGAACGGGCTGCGCGTTTGAGTTCTGCGGCGAAGCGATCCGTGTTCTTTCGATGGAAGGCCGCCTGACGATTTGCAATATGGCGATTGAGGCCGGCGCGCGCGCCGGGCTGGTTGCACCCGATCAAATCACCTTCGACTATGTTGCTTCCGGCAACCGCGTGTACGCCCCGAAGGGCGAGGAGCTTGAAAAGGCCATTGAGAACTGGAAGCAGTTCTACACCGACGAAGGGGCGAGCTTTGACCATGAGTTGACGATTGATGTGACGACTCTGGCTCCGCAGGTGACCTGGGGAACCAGTCCCGGGATGGGTGTGGATGTGACCGGCGAAGTGCCGGCGCTCGACGCGGTGCCGGAATATTCTCCGGCTGACGTGCGTGCGGCGCTTGATTACATGGGGTTGGAGCCGGGCATGAAGATGACCGATATCCAGATCGAAACCGTGTTTATCGGCAGCTGCACCAATGGCCGTCTTGAAGATCTGCGCGAAGCCGCGGAATACATCAAGGGCAAGAAGGTCGCCAATGGCGTCCGCATGCTGGTGGTTCCCGGGTCGGAAGCGGTTCGTTACGCGGCTGAAAAAGAGCGGCTTGACCGTATCTTTGTAGAGGCCGGTGCCGAGTGGCGCTATGCCGGTTGCAGTATGTGTCTGGCGATGAACGCCGACAAACTGCGCGATAAAGAACGTTGCGCTTCGACGTCCAACCGCAACTTCGAAGGGCGTCAGGGCAAGGGCGGGCGCACCCATCTGGTCAGCCCGAAAATGGCGGCGGCCGCCGCCGTTCACGGTCACTTTGTAGATATTCGTGAGGAACTGTAAAAATGAAGAAATTTGAAACATTCACAGGGGTCGTGGCGGGCGTTGACCGCGCGAATATCGATACGGACGCGCTGATTCCCAAAGAGCACCTGAAATCGATCAAACGCACCGGTTTTGGCGCGGCGTTGTTTTCGGACTGGCGCTACAACGATGACGAATCGGACAATCCCGAGTTTGTGCTGAACAAGCCGGAAACCAAAGGTGCGGAAATTCTCGTTGCGCGCAACAACTTCGGTTGCGGATCGAGCCGTGAACACGCGGTCTGGGCGGTGGTGCAGTACGGCTTTAAAGCGGTCATTGCTCCCCGAGAGGGCGATGTGCCCGCTTTCGCCGACATCTTCCGCAATAACTGCGGCAAGAACGGACTGCTCACGATCGAGCTTTCCGCCGCGCAGGTGGACGAGATTTTCCAAACCTTGGAAAAAGAGCCGGGCGTGAAAGCAACCGTGGATCTGGAAGCACAGACGGTGACGCTTCACGCAGCTGGCGGGGACGATGAATACGCGTTCGAGATCGCGCCGGATTTGAAAAAGAAGCTTCTGGAAGGTCTGGACGACATTGCCTTGACGCTCCAGTATGAGGCCGATATCACGGCCTATGAAGCCGCCCACTCCTAGAAAGGAGATCTCATGCAGGATAACCGTTTTGTGATTCCATTCCTCGGCATCATCGCCTTGGTGCTGGTCGGCTTTGTTCTCAAGGCGGCACAGGTGGTGATTCTGCCGTTGATCATTGCCTGGCTTTTGTCCTATTTGCTCGCGCCGATTGTTAAGTTTCTGGTCAGGCATCGTGTTCCGACTACGATTGCTGTACTGGCGGTTGTCGTTCTTTTGCTCGGTTTTTTCTATTTGATCGGCGTGTTTGTGCAGACTCGTGTGATGGGCTTCATCGGCCAGTACGATGAATACGCCGCGCAACTCACACAGATTACCTCGGATGCAATGGCCCGTTTCAACATCCCTGAAAATTATTTCAAGGAGTTCGATTGGGCAGGTCAGATCGGGGCTCGATTGCTGACGCTCTCCGGTTCCTTTGTCAGCTTGATGAGCAACATGGGAATGATTCTGATCTTTCTGGTGTTCATGCTGCTCGGAAAACCCTATGCCCGACTGAAAATCGAACGGGCCTTCCCCAGGAACCGGGCGGTTAAAATCACATCCGTCACCGATTCGATCACGGGACAGATCAGCCGCTATCTTTCCATCAAACTGGCTATCAGCGCCATCACCGCCTTTCTGGTCTGGGTGGTGCTGGTGATTATGAAAGTCGACTTTCCGGTCACGTGGGCGGTTTTCACCTTCCTGCTGAACTTCATTCCGACGGTCGGATCTGTCATTGCCACGGTTCCTCCTGTATTGGTCGCGCTGGTGCAGTTCTATCCCGCCTTCTGGCCCGCAGTGATTGTTTTGATTTTGCTGCTTTTGATCCAGCAGGTGATGGGCAGCTTGCTTGAACCGAAGCTGATGGGCGACAGCCTGAATCTCAGCCCGGTCGTGATTCTGCTTTCGCTGGTTTTCTGGGGCTGGTTGTGGGGTATCACCGGTGCGCTGTTGTCGGTTCCGATTGCCGCCGCCATCAAAATTGTCTGTGAAAACATCGAGGCACTCAAGCCGATCAGCGTGCTGATGGGTTCGGGAAAGCATTATCAAAAACACGCCTGACTGCCGGAGTAATTCCATGAACCTGCCGGATATCCTTTCCTTTCCAGATGTTAAATCGCGCATCAAAGAAGCGCTTATAGAAGACCTCGGCCCCAAGAAGCTGGACGCCACCACCTACGCGTTGATGCCGTCGAATGAACCGGCCAAAGCCCATCTGGTCGCCCGCGAAGAGGGTGTCCTTTCTGGCGGGCCGGTTGCCGCCGAGGTGTTCCGGCAGGTCGACCGGTCG
>JAEIOF010000072.1 GCA_016342445.1 Verrucomicrobiota bacterium
ATATCCGCCTCCAACGCCTTGGAGTGCTCCATATGACGGAAGGTGATCTGCAGTGGAAGTTTCATAATTATCCCTCCTCCTCTCTCCTACAGATGTATGCTAATCCTGCCAGAAACCGCCCACAATCTATTTCCTGCAGCAATTTAGAGAGTATCGAGCGAAGTACCGTTTCTTTACAAGCAGTCGCACTGCGGCACGGGCGGTCTTGTTCTTCCAATGGTTGGGAAATATCTGATCTGGAGTTCCAAGGTTTGGAAAAACCGGCCTGATTTTTTCCAATGTTTGGAACCGGCGCGATCCTCATCGTTCGCCTGACGGTGAAAATCGGGTATTGACATTGAAAATTTCCACCCTCTTACGGAAGCAGGCGGCGAATTTCAATAAGCAGACTAGACGCGTCTTCACCCTGAGCGAATCCGGACAAGGCCTCTTTCGCCGCGCAAATCTCTTTGTTTAGGACCTCTTTTTTATCCGCCAGAAATCCGTCGAGCTCCTGCGCTGAAAACGCATAGCCGAACAGTTGCAGATCCCCGGCGATCTTTGGCACAAACTCCTCGCGGGAAAGTTCCTCGGCATACCCCGTGATGATTTGGAACAGGATATATTCAGCGACCCGCTCATCCCCCGACTTGCTCAACCGGTCTTTAAACCCGGCGTAATCGAACCGACGCTTGGCACTCTCCGTAATGGTGCTCCACACAATATCTTCAGCCTGTCTCATTGAACTAGAACCTCTCTATTCGCCGCCGCATCCAATCGCCCCGCCAAAATTATAAAATCACAAAACGAACCCCTGCCCATAAAAACATTCCACGCAAAGCCGCTGAGAGCGCAAAGGGCTTCAAGGGTTGAAATATTCTAACCGCGAATGACCGCCAATGAACACGAACCGCCCGCCAAAAATTACGGATCACAGGACCACCGCCAATCCATCGGCCTCGCCAGAGTTTGCGAATACGAAACCCTTTGGCGACGGCTCCAATCGCCTCTCTTTTAGGAAATTCCCCTTTAAACTAAATAGAGTTTTTTTCTAAACCGAAGTTCTGTAACATAAATGTAAATTATCTAGATTAATAAGGAAAAAGCTATGTTTCGTTTTTGTATTGCGATTCTCTTGATGTGCCTGGCAACTCCATTAAAGGCGGATACCGCTGAGTTGGAGGGAATATCCGAAACCGACGCGATGTATCTTGATTGCGTCTATCGCGACACATTCGCCTGTCTGGACTATTTTACGGAAAAAACAACCGGCATCCCCTATGACGTGAACAACGGCAATCTGGAAAGCTCGATCAGCAATATCGGTCTTTATATGGCGTCGGTTGCGGTCGCAGGAAAAACCGGAGTGATCACCGAAGACGAAGCCCTGAAAAAACTGAACGTAACATTCACGTCGTTAGAAAAGATTCAAAAATGGCGGGGATTCCCTGTGACGTGGGTGAATGCACAGACCGGGCAACTGGCCTATGGCCCGAAATTTTCTTACGCGGATCATAACGGCAATCTGGTCAGCAGCCTGTTGGTGGTGGCAGGGCTTTACCCGGATGAATTCGACAAGCGGGTTGAAGAGTATATCGCACCAATGGATTTCGCATCTTGCTATGATCCGGCCGTCGGAAAAATTAAAGGCGGCTACGATCTGGCCCAAGATGATTTCGACATTGAGCAACCATATGGGTCTTGGTATTACGATTTACTGGCAAGCGACACCAGGCACTTTACGTTGCTGGGTATAGCCCGCGAGCAGATCCCGGCCGAGTGTTGGCGACAGCTGAATCGGAGCACCGTCCATTCTGACCCATTGGATCGGGAAGTATCTGAGCTATTGGCGAAAGCGACGCCTCGGGAAACGTTTTATTGGCCCGGCATGACCGGCGGCGGACTGTTCATGCAATACCTTCCCGGAATATTTTTGCAGGAAAAAGAGCTCCCGATGGGCCGTTCGGCCAGAACAATGGCTCGGGGCGAGATTGAATTAGCCAGGGCTGCCGGATATTTCCCGCTCTGGGGTATTTCCGCCTGTGAAACGCCGGACGGTGACGGCTACCTCGGGTGGGCTTCGCTGCAGAAAACCGTAGTAACACCGCACGCCTCAGTGCTTGCAATCGAAGATTTTCCGGAAGAAACAGTAGCCAATTTGCGGACGCTCGAAGCCGAGGGAATGCGACCGGAACCCATGATCGACGGACAAATCAGAAAATTCGGATTTACAGATTCCTACGACACCGTGAGTGGGAATAAATCCAAACACTACTTATCGCTGGATCAAGGCATGCTCTTCCTGAGCTTAGCGAATTACCTGCATGACGACATCGTGCGTCAAGCCTTCCAGAAAACCGAACTCGGGGAGAAAGTGACGTCATTAGAGGAAGATTTAGAAGCAAGACAAGATGAGGAGAACAGCAAGTCCGGCATCATACATTTTTCCAGTGAAGATGAGGCCTTGCTCGAAGAAATATCATCCACTTCATTCTTTTTCTTTGAGGAAAATACCCATCCGGTATCGGGACTCATCAAAGACACTAGCTTATCGGAGGTTTGCAGCGTGGCGTCATTAGGATTTGGCCTTGCCGCACTGCCGGTTGCCGTTGAACGAGGATATATGTCCCATGATGCAGCGGAATCGAACGCCATGAAGGCGCTTGAAACCTTAAAGCGATCCAATGCTCAGCACAATGGAATGTATTGCCATTTCATCGATTTGGCGACCGGCAACACGACCCCGAAAGGATACGAAAGCATCGCCTCGTCCATTGACACCGCGATAATGATTGCAGGTGCAATGGTTGCCGGGGAGTATTTTGGTGAACCATTAAAATCAATGGCTGAAGAAATTTTTGCGAATGTTGACTGGGCGAGTTTCATCAATCCTCAAAATGGACAGGTTTATATGTCCTGGCGTGCGGATGATCCATCTGCCATGAAAGGATCGGGGCATTTTGAGAGACAAACCTGGGATTGGTATACCGATGAAACGATTCTGATTTCCCTGCTCGGCCAAGCCGCGCCGAACCCGGCATATCGCTTATCTCCTGAGACCATGACAAACTGGCAGCGTCCACAGGGAAATTACAAAGGCGAACCGCCGTTTATTTACTCCTATCCCGGCACATTATTTACTTATATGTTTGCTCACTGTTTTTATGATTTTCAAAAAATGGGGCCGGACTCTTTAGGCATAGACTGGTTTGAAAACACACGGCGTGCCGTTATCGCAAACCGGGACTGGTGCAGAGACAACGCCGATCGATTTCCAAGTTATGGTTACAACCGCTGGGGGATTACCGCGGGATCGGGTCCAAATCATACGTATGTTGTGCCGGGTCACTCGCCGCGAGGCGCTGCTGAGGACCAGGGCCAGCCGGGCACACTGCATCCCTATGGTGCCGCCATGTCAGTGCCGTTTCTTCCTTCAGATTCAATTGCGGCACTGAGAGAAATGAAAAACATGAAAGTAGGCGACCAAGCGGTATGGCAGTCGCCTGAAGACGGCGGCTATGGATTGTGGGACGGCTTTAATGTAGAGCAAAATTGGGTTTCTGATCATGTGTTCGGAATTTCGCAGGGGCCAATGCTTCTGCTGATTGAAAATGCTCGCAGCGGATTGATCTGGAAATTGATGATGCAGAACGAACTGCTTCAGGCAGGAATCAAACGGGCGGGTTTTAAGTTTCCCTCGGAAACCGATGACGTTTTGAACGAAAAATCTCCCTGAGAAGGGGTTGCCTCTTACAGGTTCGGTCGAATACACCCCGAGCTTACGAGAGAGTCCGCCCGCGCTCTTCTCGCCGGTGTCGCTGAGAATACTTTGCCACCTCTGCAAGGCAGACGAGACGGCTACGATACGTACCGCCTGCTTTAAAACGGCCATAGCTTTTCCAAATATTGGAAAAACAAAAAAGCCCCTGCCATTACCGGCAGGGGCTCTTTTGGGACGATGAATCTCTACAGCGCCTCTTTTTGTTTATACTTGGTGTGAAGCAGGTGGTGCGATTTTTCGCCGAGCGGCGCGCCGAGAAACTCTTTGTAGAGCTGCTGAACGGCTTCGTTTTCGTGCGATTTGCGCAAGGCTTTGCCTTCGTCCTCGGCATAGATGGCATCGATGCGTTTGAGGCGCACGGAGTCGTCGGTGAGGCGCGGCTGTCCGCCGCCGCCAATGCAGCCGCCGGGACAGGTCATGACTTCGATGAAGTGATAGCTCTTTTCGCCGCGCTTGATGCATTCAAGCAGTCGGCGAACGTTGGCCAGCCCGTGGGCAACGGCCAACTTCACTTCAACCCCTTCAAGAAACGACCATGCCGGAACGGTGCCTTCGATAACAACGGAGGCTTCTTTGATGCCTTCGAGTCCGGCCACCGGCTTGACGTGCAGGTTTTCCATCGGCAGTCCGCGGCCGGTGATGATTTCATAGGCAGTGCGCAGCGCCGCTTCCATGACGCCACCGGTGTTGGCAAAGATGTCGGCCGCGCCGGAACCGAGCCCGAGCGGCTGATCCATTTTCTGGTCTTCGAGCGACATGAAGTCGATCCCGGCCTCTTTGATCATCCGGCCCAGCTCGCGCGTGGTGAGGACATAGTCGACATCGCGCACGCCGCTGTCGTTCATCTCTTCGCGCTGGCACTCAAACTTTTTGGCGGTGCAGGGCATGATGGAGACGACGGTCATATCCTCCGGTTTCACGCCGATCTTCTGCGCGTAGTAGGTCTTGGCGATCGCGCCGAACATCTGCTGCGGCGATTTGCAGGTGGAGAGGTTGGGCAGGAATTCGGGGTAATAGTATTCCGCGAAGTTGATCCAGCCGGGTGAGCAGCTGGTGAACATCGGCAACGGAACATCTTCGCCGTCCACCAGCGCCCTTTTAAGGCGAGTGAGCAGTTCGGTCCCCTCTTCCATGATGGTGAGGTCGGCGGTGAAGTTGGTATCGAACACGCCGTTAAACCCGATTTCGCGAAGCGCGGCGGTCATTTTTCCGGTAACCAGTGTGCCGGGTTCACAATCGAAACACTCGCCCAGCGCGGCGCGGATGGCGGGTGCGGTCTGCACGATGACGGTTTTCGACGGATCTTCGAGCGCTTTCCAAACCTCATCTACATGGCTCCGTTCAGAAATGGCACCGACCGGGCAGACGGCGGCACACTGACCGCACTGCACGCAGGCCACGCCGCCGAGGTCGAGCGTAAAGGCCGGGCCGATGACGGTATCGAAGCCGCGCCCCTGCGGATGAAGCGCCCCGACGCCCTGGATCTGCGAACAGATGGTGACGCATCGACGGCACTTGATGCACTTGGAGTTATTGCGCACCAGAGCGGGTGTGCTGCAATCTGTGCGATCTTTCGCCTTTTCCCCTTCAAAGGAGATGTCGCGCAGACCCAGCTCGGAGGCGAGATCCTGCAGTTCGCAATCCTGGTTGCGGTCGCAGATCTGGCAATTGCCGTCGTGCTCCGAAAGAAGCAGTTCGACCACCTGTTTGCGGGCGGCACGCACTCGCGGACTGTTGGTCAGAACTTCCATGCCGTCGAACACAGGCGTTGAACAGGCCGCCATCAGGGTGCGGGCACCGGCAATTTCCACCAGACAGACGCGGCAGGCGCCGGTCGGCTCGCGCTTTTCGAGAAAGCAGAGCGTCGGAATGCGGATGCCCGCGCGCCGGGCCGTTTCGAGAACCGTTGCGCCGTCGGGCGCTTCAACCATTTTTCCATTGAGCGTCAATTTATGCATTAGAGACCTCCTCTTCACAGACAGCGCATTTTCCATAATCGCAGCGCAGACAGCGACGGGCCTGACGGACCGCTTCGGATTCATTCCACGCCTGCTCCACTTCATCAAAGTTACTGCGCCGTTTATCGACCGGCATCATCCGCAATGTCTCTCGCGGATACGGCACCGGATCCTCATCCGGATCGTAGTCGGTGGTGTTCGCCTGTTCGACGCGCCAGAAGGGGTGTTTTTCGCCGCTCAGGAACTGATCGATCGCGACGGCCGCGCGTTCGCCGTCGCCGATGGCATGCACCACCGACATCGGACCGGTGACAGAATCGCCGCCGGCAAAAACGCCTTCGAGCGAGGTCTGACCGGTAACCGGATCGGCCTTGATCCAGCCGCGGCGATCCAGACCGAATGCCCCGCCGAACACCGACCCGTCGATCGTCTGACCGACGGCCATGATCACCTGATCGGCATCCACCACGAAGCAGTCTTCCTCATCCGCCTCGGGCCGTCTGCGGCCGGAACGGTCAAACTCGCCGAGATGCATCTTGCGGCATTTAACACCGGCCACCTTGCCGTTGGCTTCCACAATTCCTTCGGGCGCCGTCAGCGATTCAATCCTCACGCCTTCCTGCAGTGCCTCTTCAATCTCTTCGGCATAGGCCGGCATCTCTTCGCGGGTGCGGCGGTACAGAACGGTCACCGAATCCGCGCCGAGCCGCACGGCCGTGCGCGCGGCATCAATCGCCGCATTGCCGCCCCCAATCACAACCACCTCGTTCCCCACCGGAACCGATCCGCGGATATTGTATTCGCGCAGGAAGGCCATGGCGTCGGCCACGCCGTCCGCATCGCAACCGGGCAGATCGACCCGAACTCCATCCGGCGCGCCGATGGCGACAAAGATCGCGTCGTAGCCGTCGTCCTTCAAACTCTGGAGGGTAAACTCTCGGCCGAGCGCTTTGTTCGTTTCAATTTTCACGCCGAGGGATTCAACCATACGGATTTCGCGGGCGAGCGTTTCGCGCGGCAGACGGTAGGCCGGAATCGCCTGCACCAGCATCCCGCCGGGCCGCGCTTCTTTTTCGAAAACAACCGGTTTGTAACCAAGGCGCGCCAGAAAAAAGGCGCACGAAATTCCGGCGGGGCCGCTGCCGATGATTGCAATTTTCTTCTGCGCATTATCGGCATTTTCCCGAACCTCCGGCAGTTGCATCTCTTTTTCCTGTTCCACCATGAACCGTTTGACGCCGCGGATGGAGACGGCGTCGTCGAGGGTCGAGCGGCGGCATTTTTCTTCGCAGGTATGGAAGCAGACGCGCGCGCAGACGCTGGCAAACGGGTTGCGATTGCGGTGCAGCATCAGTGCTTCGTTGTAGCGTTTTTCGCCGACCAGCGATACGAAACCGGGAATGTCGACCCCCGCCGGACAGGCACTCTGACACGGCGCGCGCACCAGCGAGGCGCAGACTCCCGCGCGGCAATGGTGATCGCGGATATGCTCCACATACTCTTCGCGAAAGTGGCGAATCGTCGAAAGCACCGGATTCGGCGCGGTCTGTCCCAGTCCGCAGAGGGACCCCTGCTTGATAAACTCGCCGAGCTCAATCAGACGGTCGATATCTTCCATCCGCCCCTGCCCGTCGCAGATGCGGGTGAGAATTTCAAGCATGCGTTTGGTGCCGACGCGGCACGGCACACATTTACCGCAGGATTCCTCCTGAACAAATTCAATAAAGAAGCGGGCGACATCCACCATACACGCGTCGTCGTCCATAACGATCAGTCCACCCGACCCCATGATGGCGCCGAGCTCACTGAGCGATTCGTAGTCGAGCGGCACGTTGAGGTGCTGTTTCGGCACACAGCCGCCGGACGGGCCGCCGAGCTGCGCGGCCTTGAAGGGTTTATTGTCCACAATGCCGCCGCCGATGTCATAGATCAGTTCGCCGAGCGGCGTGCCGACCGGCACTTCAACCAGTCCGGTATTGCGCACCGCGCCGGCCAGCGCGAAAACCTTGGTGCCCTTGCTTTTTTCGGTGCCGAACGAAGCGTACCACGCCGCGCCCTTGCCGATAATGGCCGGCACATTGGCAAACGTTTCGACGTTGTTGAGAACCGTCGGTTTTCCCCATAACCCCTTTTGCGCGGGGAACGGCGGACGCGGGCGCGGCTCGCCGCGCTTGCCTTCAATCGATGCCATCAGCGCGGTTTCTTCGCCACAGACGAAGGCGCCGGAGCCCATGCGGATTTCGAGATTGAACGAAAAATCGGAGCCGAGAATGTGGTCGCCGAGCAAGCCGTGCGCATGGGCATCGTCGATTGCTTTTTGCAGGCGGGCGACGGCCAGCGGATATTCGGCGCGCACATAGACATAGCCTTGCGAGGCGCCGATGGCATACGCCCCGATGACCATTCCCTCGATCAGCGTGTGGGGATCGCCCTCAAGAACACTGCGATCCATGTAGGCGCCGGGATCGCCTTCGTCGGCGTTGCACAGCATGTAACGCTGATCCGCCGGCGTCTGGCGGGTGAAATTCCATTTCATCCAGGTCGGAAAGCCCGCGCCGCCGCGGCCGCGCAGTCCCGACTCTTTCATCTCGTCAATCACATCGTCGGGCGTCATCCCGTCGAGGACGTTGCCGAGCGCCTGATAAACCCCGGCGTTGAGTGCGTCGTTGATGCATTCGGGATCAATCCGTCCGCAATTGCGCAAAACAATTTTGGTCTGCTTCTTAAAGAAGTCGATCTCGTCGATGCAGGCGACCGCTTTTTCTCCCTGAGCATCGCGCGCGACGAGTCGCTCGATAATTTTTCCGCCGACGACATGCTCTGTGATGATTTCCGCCGCATCGGCGGGTTTGACGCGTTGGTAGAACGTCATGTCGTCCACCACCAACATCACAGGCCCTTCAACACAGAGGCCCATACAGCCGACAGCCGTTACATTCACCGCGCCGCTCAGTTTTTGTTTGAGCACTTCGTCGCGCAGAGCGTCGATGACTTGATCGGAACCGGAGGCGAGGCATCCCCCGCCGGCGCAGATCAGAATCTGTTTTACGCCGGCGGGCGCGGCGTGCTCCTGCGAAAATTTACGCAACTCCTTAACCGACGCAATAATGGTTGTGATAGGGGCGATCATTGGGCAACTCCTTCCTCTGTAGCGGCATACGCCTTCAGCAGCTCACCGATCTTCGAGGGTTTCACCCGCTGATGAACATCGTCGTTGACCATAATGACGGGGGCGAGTCCGCAGGCCCCGAAGCACCGTCCGACATCGAGGGAGAAGAGCCGGTCATCCGTCGTTTCGCCGACATCGATCCCGAGCTGTTTTTTAAGCGCCGAAAGCACCTCTTTGCCGCCGCGCACGTAGCAAGCGGTGCCGAGGCAGGTGCGCACAACGTATTTGCCGCGCGGCACGGTGGAGAAGAAGGAATAGAAACTGACCACTCCGGCCACTTCGCTGTACGGCTTTCCAAAGTCCGCGCTGATCTTTTTCAGCACACTTTCAGGGAGGTGTCCGAAGCGTCCCTGCGCAATCTGCAACGCGGGAATCAACCCGCCCGGTTTATCGAGATATTCCCCGATTAATTCATCGAGCTGCAAGAGCATTTCCTGCTCTGTGAGCCCGTCCGAACATGCGCAACAGGTCGTGTTTTCTGCCATCAGATACCTCCGTTTTGAAAATACAGGTGCTAAAAACCGCGATCAGTATATACGTAAAATACATACAAAAAAAGCGGGATTCCGTCTTATCAGGTGGATTTCATGAACTGAAGAGTTGGAGCCAACCCATTTTCATATAAACTTCCCGGCTATGAAAACAATCGGAGCCCATGTGAGTGCCAGCGGCGGCGTGCAAAACGCCCCGCTGAATGCCAAGGCGATCGGCGCAGATGCCTTTGCGCTCTTCACTAAAAACCAGAAACAATGGGCGGCCTCGCCGCTCACCGAGGAAACCATCAGCGCCTTTAAACAAAACTGCGCCGAAACCTTTTCCGCCGCGCAGATTCTGCCACACGACAGCTACCTCATTAATTTGGGTCACCCCGAAGACGAAGGCCTCGGAAAATCACGCCAAGCGTTTTTGGATGAAATGCAGCGCTGCGAACAGCTCGGACTCGACCGGCTGAACTTTCATCCGGGCAGTCATTTAAAAAAATGCACCGAAGAAGAATGCATCGCCACCATCGCTGAATCGATCAACCTCGCGCTCGCCAAAACCAGCGGCGTGATTGCCGTCATCGAAAACACCGCCGGACAAGGCTCCAACATGGGCTACCGCTTTGAGCACCTCGCGGAAATCATTGCGCAAGTGGAAGACAAAACCCGCGTCGGCGTCTGCATCGACACCTGCCATACCTTCACGTCCGGCTACGACCTGCGCACCGAAACCGCCTGCAAAGAGACCTTTGAAAAATTCGAAGAAATTGTCGGTTTCAACTATTTGAAGGGCATGCATCTCAACGACTCCAAAAAGGAGCTCGCCACGCGGGTCGACCGCCATCACAGCCTCGGCGAAGGGTTTATCGGGCTCGACTGCTTCCGCTTCATCATGACGGATGATCGGTTTAACGGCATGCCGCTGATTCTTGAAACGCCCGACCCGACCCGCTGGCCCGACGAAATCAAACTGCTGCGAAGCTTCGAAGCAGGCTGAGCCTGCACCCATTAATTCTTCCAATGCTTGGAAAACAGAAGGCATCCCGGCGCTGCCGGGTTCCAAACATTGGAAAAAACAAAAGGCGCCCCGGAAAA
>JAEIOF010000073.1 GCA_016342445.1 Verrucomicrobiota bacterium
ACCCGTAGTAAACCGGAATGACACTGGAGGCCATGCAGTCGAGAATTTTTTCAGTCAGGTATCCTCGGGTCCACAGCGGATGGAAGGTGTTTTCAAAACAAAGCGCGTAGCGATAGCGTGCGAAGGTTTCCGCCTTGTCCGCACACTCTCCGCGATAGTTCGGCGTATCCATCGGCGGGCGCCCAAACACATCCATCCGGGTACGGGCATGGCGATGGAACCAGCGGGCGACCTTGCGCCGCTCGGAATAGATTTCTTCGGCGGACAGGGAATATTTATCGCCGCAAATCTGACAAATCGCCTTTTCTCGTTGCGAGGGATCAGGGAGTTCTGCCAGCGAGGTCACGCCATAGTCGGAACAATAAGGAAGATCGTAATACGCTCCGGCCTCGAAGGTGAAGGCCGGGGAGGCCTCTGTCAGATAGGTGTTCCAGGTCAGGATGGCATCAAACTGTTCCCAAACACGGCGCGTGTACTGCATGGGGTCGATAGCGGGCGGCTCATACATGTAGAGGATTTTCAGTGCAGTTGGGCAAATCCGATCATGAGTCCGACGACTAAAGGTGTAGTGGTTGAAATAGACCACCGCATCCGAATTCGGCTGAACGGACCGGCTCCACGTCACAACATACGTCCCATCCGGCGCCTCAATCGGCGGGAGGATGTCCGCTGGCATATTGTTGTTTTGGTAAACAATATTAATCTTCAGCATGGCGTGCCTTTCGCCGCAACAGCACAACGACCAGCGCTCCGAAGAGGATCAGATATCCCGCGCACTGCATATAGAAAAAGAGTTTCGAGGGCGCATAGCGAAGCTCGACATCGTGCGCGCCGGCAGGAATCGCCACGCCTTGGCAAAGATAATCTACACGCTGAACCTCCGCCGGAGCGCCATCCACCTCGGCCTTCCAATCCGCATCCCACTTTTCAGCGATACGGAGCGTCGCCGGAGCGTCAGAGCTCACGCGTAACTTTACTTTTCCCGGACGATAAGCCAACACCTCCGCCGAGCCGGCCTGCGGGCGGGGAAGCCTCGTGACCAAGCCCAACGCCTTCTCATCCGGCATCGGTTCAATCGGGGTCGTAACGGCATAACGCGGCGCTGTATTCAACAGTTCAAACACCGCATGTGCGCCGATCGGGGTTGAAACTACCTGAAACTCATTGTCGCCAGCAGGTGCGAAATCATAAACGAGCACCTTGCGCGCTTGTCCGACCAGCTGTTTTTCAACAGCGGTCGGACCCAGCAAATATTTTACGGCGGAAAAGCGCCACATGTTCAGCGGATCGCGCTGCCCTGCTTCAAGAAACACTTTATAGTCGCTCGCCATGCGCGGCATGTCAGAAAAGTTGAAGGTCGGGATTTTATTATAGGGCAGCAGATAGGTGGTCCAAATGCCGTATATTCCCTGCTGTGACAGCAATGCAACACGCTGACTCCCCAGATCTTTTTTCAGGAAATCGGTCAGCACATTGGCCTCAATGTAGCTGCGCGGCATTTCTTTGACATAATGTTTCGACAGCTTGATCGCGTCGGCGGCCACAATCAGCACCAGTCCCGCCCCAATGACTGTTTTCCAATGTCTGGAAAAATCACTAGGGTGCAGGCTTAGCCTGCTTCCAAGGTTTGGAAAACTGAAAATGGCGAAGACTGCCGCAACCACCGCGGCCATGAATGATGCATGCCAAAGCGCTGTGATCTTGTTCTGAACAATTATTTGCGCGGCGTCTTTCGGCCAGCCATGCGCCGTGAAATCTGCAACACCTCCTGCCCGGTTTATTGAGACACTTAGGGCATATAAAACGAGAATCCCCAGTGCGCCGACCGTCACCCATAAAAAGTTTCTGACCTCTGACCGCCGGCCTCCGGTCTCTGGTTTTTCGCCTTCGACTTTTGACTTTTGACTGAACAGCGCATCAAACCCATACGCCGTCAGAATCGCCAGGCACACCTGAAACACCTGCAGGAACTTGTTGGGATTGCGGATATTGTTCACCACCGGAAGTTTGTAGAAGAGCGAGTAGAGCGGGAAAAACTTCCCGAATGCCAACAGGAGCGCAACCAGAGTCGCACCACCCCAGAACAGAATTTCAGCCCGGTGCTTCGAGCGTCGGCAAGAAAAGAGCGCAAAGAGCGCGAACGCAACCGGAATGAATCCGAGATAGGTATTCTCGAGCTTGAAATTTTGGAATCCCTGACGTGTATGCTCCCATCCGGCGGAACGACCCATGCGACCCCAATAGGGGCCTTCCGGCTCGCCGCTGCGCCAGCCCGTGTAGCCCGGAGCGATAAAAGCAATCATCTCCTCGGGAGGAAAACTCCATTGGGTCATGTACTCCCATTTTTCCTGAGGACTTTGGGTCTGAACCTGCGCGGCATCTTTGACTTGGTGTTTGTAACCACTCAACAACGGTCCAGCGGCAAAAAGCAATGCCATCACTGCTGCAGGAATCAGAATTTTCGCCCAGCTCCAAGGGCTGGAAACCTTGGCCAATCCAAGACAAAAAAGAAGATAAATCCCTGCGAAAATCGCAAAGAACAGCGCTACGTCAGGCTGTTGAACAAACATGAGTCCGCAGAATGCGCCCCACAGCAAAATGTTCCTCCAAGACAGCGCCCCCGCAACGGTCAACGAGAGGATGAAGAAAAGAATGACGAATGGTTTATTCGGATGCCCCGCATAAATCAGGGTGTAGTTGCTCCCAAGCCAGCAGGCTGTCAGTAGAGCCATACAAATCCCGACCGCATTAATTTTTTTGCGCGCCAAAAATGCAATCAGTGCAAAAGAAGAAAGCAGCATGCCGATACCATGGTGCAAATTGTTGTACAAAACCGGATGCATGAGCGCTTTCAACAACGCCTTCACCCCCGTTGTGCCGCCATTGGCTTCGCCGAGCAAGGGGACCGCTTGCCAGTGCGGTGGCCAGGCGCGGGCCACGTCCGAAAACGAATGCACGGAGGTTGAGATGACCGCGTCGGTCGTTAGCAATAAGCGATCAGGTGAAAAAAAAGAGCTGAGTAAGATGACGAAAGTGAAAACCGATAGACCTGCCGCGAAGAAAAGGGTTCTGCTTGTTTTTTCACCGCCCATACGTTCTCGCCTTCCTACTCAGCAACTCTATCAGACCATTGTCTTTTTGAAACTCAACATGCCCTGCACCTGCCGCACGTATTCTGCCGACAGAACCAACAACCCAACACCATATGCCACAACAAGGTTCGTTGACACCGACCCGATTAATAAAATGAAAAGCGGGCTGCTAAGCCGGCCAGGAATAAAGTGATTCACTTTAAAAAATGCGTTTCGAACCGTGAGCGGCGGCAGCATGACCCCCTGCTCAACAAATAGCTGTCCAGAACGATTCTTTGCTACGCGCAACCCGTAACTCAAAATGTCCTCATACAGATAGGCCAATAAATACAACAGTAGCAAAAAGGACTCGAGCCCCTGCCCCAACCGCACGTGATGCGCCGACAACATCACTGCCGCAAAGCATAGAACGGTTCGATCCGTGATGACATCCAGGAAAACCCCCTGCTCGCCACCCCCTCGGCCATTACGCGCCAGCGTTCCGTCAGCAAAATCTAAGATGAATGCAATCAGATAGCCCGCGACCAGAAACTTCAGCCCCCAGAAGAAACTGCACACCGCACCAAGACACCCAACGGTAAGTCCCGCCAGTGTAACTTGGTTCGCCGTGATGGATGTAAAATTCAACAGTACCCAAGACAAGGGAATTGCTACAGGGTAGACCAGTAGCTTGATATAAATGTCGAAGGTGAGAAAGCCCTTCGCGTTGTTTTCTATTAACTGTTGAAATGTATATTTCATTTTTGTGCCACCACCCTGACCACGGGTGGATCTTCACTTCCATATGGAGCGAACCCCGTGCGTTCTTCTGCAAAAACAATCTTCAGACCGTGACCAATCAGCCGATCTTTAAATTTTTCTAAATCAAAATATCGCCGGTAATGACCGTCCACAACATTTTCATGCGGGCTAATCCGATCACCGTCCTGTAGTTTGGGATCGTTCACACTGCGCACCTCAATACAGAAAAGACCCCTCTCATTCAAAACGGAATGTGCCCACTTCAAAACGCGAAGCTCATCTTCTTCGGAAACAGAATGAAGAGTGAACCGGCTGTAAACACAGTCACAGGTGCCAGAAGGCACAAGTCGCGTAAAATCTCCGGCCACGAATTCCAAATTCTCATGCGCATATTTCCCATTCAAAAACTCAATCTCTGCCTCAACCTGATCAAGTCCCCGAACTGAAACCCCGTTGCGGGCAAAAAAGACACTGTCTCTCCCATTACCGCACCCCAGCTCAATCAGGTGCATCCCAGGGTTTAAGTGCTCCCGTGAAACAAACTCTGCAAACAACGACGGCGGGGCCGGAAAGCTGTGCTTTTTATAGTAATTTTCCCAATACGTCCTGTCCATGAATCTAAAACCCTTCTGGATCGCGATCAATCCCTCTAAAAATAAAAAAAAGCCCGACCAGTAAAGCACCTGCGTTACAGACAGCCGCTACTGTAACTATCTGCCATGAAACCACATGATAAACGGCAACCCCGGCCAGATACAGCACCGCGAATCCGATTGTAGCGGAAGCCGACCAAAAACGCCTCTGCGCGATTAGAAACTGAACAACCACATTCAGCAGCGCCGAAAACCCCATCACTAACGACATCAAGGCGATCATTCGTTTTAAGTAAACCGAAGCCTCGCTAATTCCAAACAGAATACGAGCCAGCAACCCGGAAAATGCGGTGCACCCAAAGACCGCGATTGCAACAAGCAACGCGGTCCAGCCAAGCGATTTAAAAAAAACCTGACTCTGCTCACGAGACCCGGCGCCCCGCGAGACCACCTTCGGGAACATCGCCACCACAATCACCCCGGGGAGAAGAACGACCATCCGCCCCAGCGTCGCCGCATAGGCAAATTCCGTATCTGCGGGCAGGTAATGCTTAATCAACACCACATCAGCCGTCATCAAAATCGCATAAGCCGCCTGAATGAAAAAGCTTTGCAACAGATAGAACCTCATACTAGGCAATGCAGCTTCACTTTTGTTTTGTCTTCGAAGCGTCAGGGAAAGACCCAACAGCAACAACCCCGCCGAAACATAAATGCCCAGCCCATGACCCAGCATGGCCCAGCCACAAGCAGGATAGAGGAACCAAACAAATCCGGCGCCGAGTCCCAAACGGACCAGCGCACCAGCAATCGTCGCCACAGAACTCAATCCGAACAGCTGCAACCCCTGCCCCGCACCTCCCAGAACCGGCAGCCAGAACAGCGCAGGTAAAAGCGCCCCGGCAATCACAACCGGAGCAACACGGTTTAAATGCAAAAACCCGGCGATTGGCCCGTTAAACACCACCGCGACCACTCCCAGAACAACCGCAGGAACTCCCGTCAGCGAAATCCACTTTTTCAAAAGCCTCTTCACATCACCAGCTCGTCCGTCCTGCCGCAACAAGCTACTGTAATGGCTGATGCCGGTGGACAGCGTGGAAAGCGGGCGTTGAATAATCGTCAGAACTCCGAGAAATGCGGCGAGCAGCGCATACTCCTCTCTCGGCAAACCCCGGCTGACCCCCATTTGGAAAAGCATGTTGCAGACATGCACCACCATCATGCCGGAAAACAGAATGCCAGTATGCCGCAACAAATCATCGCCGGGAAGCCGGGCAAGTATGGATCGAAGCTTTTTCATAATCCTTAAAGACCGGAAAACATAACGTCAAAGCCCGCGCAACGGCAGTCTAAAATTTGGTTTTCACTTCTGAAAGCATTCGAAAATAACAGTTTCTTTTTCAAGAGTGATATGTCATCTTCCCGTTTGCGTTCGTCCAAAGGGACGTTGCATCGGTTCAAAGGCCCCGTGTCATGGGTCCGGAATTGGTTGAAATAAAGTTGATATGACACAGGAGAAAGAACAGATGGACATCTACGTAGGAAACTTGCCCTATCAGGCAACCGACCCTGACCTTCAGGAACTTTTTGAACAGTACGGTGCCGTTTCATCGGCTCGCGTCATTCTCGACCGTATGTCGGGACGCTCTAAAGGTTTCGGCTTCGTCGAAATGCCGGAAAAGAGCGAAGGCCAAGCTGCAATTGACGCCTTGAACGGCGCAGACCTCATGGGTCGCGCGATCCGCGTCAACGAATCCCAACCCAAACCTGCGGGCGAACGTCGCCCTAGTGGTGGTGGCGGCGGCTACGGCGGCGGCGGCGGTGGCGGCGGCTACGGCGGCGGCGGCGGCGGCGGAGGTCGCTGGTAAGCGATTCCTGCTCTAAAGCAGAAAGCGGTACACCTCGGTGTGCCGCTTTTTTTATTTACCGCTTCTCGTAGGGATAGACCAGTTCAACCATCCGCGCGATATATGGCACCATGAAGCGCAGAGGAGAATAAACCATCCGCAGCCGGATCAGCGCCACGAACATATTGAGCCCCGCGCGAACCACGCGCAGCTTGGATCCCGCCTGATCGTGCCAGACCGTCGGAATTTCTTTAATCGACGCACCGAGCCGTTTCGTCTGAAACAGCATGTCCACATCAAAAGCCCAGTTCGTGACCCCCAGATTGCGCAGTACCGGCTGAAGCACCTCGCGCCGGAACAGTTTTGCCCCGCACTGCGTATCCGTCAGCTTCAGCCCGAACAGCACACGCACCATCAGATTAAAACAGCGCGACGCGAAACGGCGCGACAGCGGCTGGCGCGGACTCATCTGAGATCCCTTCATCCAGCGCGACGCAATCACGCATCCATCGAGACTGATTTTATTAACCAGATCGTCGAACGCCTCCGGCGGCGTTGCGCCGTCCGCATCCACAAAACCGATCAGGTCGCCCTCTGCGGCCTGCGCGCCGAGCAGAACCGCCCCGCCCTTTCCCACACGACCCGGATCATCCAGCACCCTCAGCTGCGGATAGTTCGCAGCAATTTCCCGCGCGACAACCGCCGTGCGGTCGGTGCAAAAATTAGGAACCACGACCAGCTCCGCCTCGTTGCCGTACCTTTCAGAGAAAAAAGAGGCATACGCCTTGAGCATCGGCGGCAACCGGTGCTCTTCGTTATGCGCGGGAATGACGATCGACAGCTTCATCGGCGTTTAAAAACCTCCAGCGTCGTATGTGCCTGTCCAAAGCTTGGAATCTCGAAGCTTCTCGTGTAACGCGTTTCTAAAATCGAACGCAGTTCGTTCCAATCCTTGGAAGAAAGCGCCTCGATCTGCGGCGAGGCGATTGAAAGTCCGTAGCCGCTGAATGCCGCAACCGATGCGCGCGCCGCCGCCAGCGTTTCAGCCAGCATCTCCCGATTGAGAAGATTCATCTTTTCGGCCTGGTCGCGCGGCATCTCCGGATAATACGAGAACGGCCCCATCTCCATCCCGTGCGGAACCCGTGCGCCAGCCTCAATCGCCAGATAAGTGTCCTGTGTCAAAAGCACGTCGTCCGCCCCCAGCTCTTCGCGCAGCTGCACACCGACGTTCCGCAACTTCATCAGATCGGGGGTTTGCTTAAATTGCCACCAGATGCGGTCCCGCCCGCGAATCATCCAGCTCTGATTAATCGGCGACGAAAACGAGGCCGCCGTCGAAATCAACAGCAACGCGAGTACAATACGGACCAGTTGTTTTTCCGGACAGCGCGGAACAAGCGTCGCCGCCAGCGCGGCGGCCAGCACCGGATAGATAATCGCTTGATAATCGTCATACGGGAACGGCGCGGCGAAATGCACCAGCGTAATCGCCGCGCCCGCCAGCCAGAGAAGCGAAACGAAACTGTTCGAAAACGGCGATGCCAGCTGATTAGCCAACTGGATCAGCTCCGTCAGACGCGGACGAACATCCCAATCCATCTCAGCCTGAGCGCGAACATGATGCTGATAGCGCCGGAACACAAACGCCAGCACACAGCCGACCGAGAAAAGAAAATAGGCCTGCACAAAACGGGAAACAAACCCGGCCTTCAGCACCAGCAGCTCCATCACCCCGCCGGGACAGCGTCCCGCATGATAGCCGAACAGCGCGAACTGCGTATTCTCCGGTGCCAGAACAAAACAGCTCCCCAGCCCCGCCAGCAGAACAAACCCGCCGCCCAAACCGAACGCCACCCAAGCGGGGAGAGATTTGAAACTCGAAACTTGAAACTTGAAACTTGATTTCTGACCTCCGCCCTCTGACTTCTGATCTCTGCAAAAAGTGTCCCCGAAGGGGTAAACTTTTCTGCGATTCACAATCAGCCAAACGCCCGCAACCGGCAGGGCAATCCCGGCCGAAAGCCGCGTGCAGGCCGCCAGCGCCAGCAGGAACCCGCCCCAAAACGCGCCGCTCGCGCCGCGTTTCCCGCAGGAAAAGCTCAGCGCCACGAAGCCTGCCGTCAGAAAAAACGCGCAGAGGCTATAGGTCTTCACAATCGTCGTGAAATAGCTCTGATACACATTCACCCCGACCAGAATCAGCGCGCACAGCGCCGCCGCCGTCGAAAACTTCCGAGCCGCCCGCGCCGCCAGCCACGCCGCCAGCCCGACCGCACCCAAGCCGAACAACATCGTAATCAGCCGCCCCCCCGCGACGCCCAGCTTTCCAATGATTGGAAAAAGCACCCCGTAGACCACCGGAAGCGCCGGCCCCTGCGTAAACATGAAATCGCGGTAGAGAACCTCTCCGCTTGCGACCTGCTTCGCGGCGTAGAGGTACCACCCCTCGTCCTGATTCAGATCCCCGAGAAAAAGATTGGCCGCGCCGAGCAAAACACTCAATGCGACCGCAACGACGACAACCGATGTCCAAACAGATCGTTTCATAATGGGAGGCATCTTGCCTTGCGCCGCCCCCTTTTCCCAATCCTTTTTCCAACCCTTGGAACAATTTTTTCCAAGGGTTGGAAACGAAGAGGCAAAAAACTCCGAGCATTGGAAAAACGAATTCAAAATCTTCCAATGGTTGGAAAAGAAACGGGTGCAGACTCAGCCTGCAAGCGCATCGAGCGGGCTTTTGGGCCGGCTGCCCAGCGTGCGCACCACATGCGTGTAGATCATCGTCGTTTCTACATTTTTGTGGCCGAGCAGTTCCTGCACTTCGCGGATGTTCACCCCCTGCATCAGCAGATGCGTTGCAAAGCTGTGGCGCAACGTGTGAACCGTAACGCGTTTGGGTAGATCTGCAATGGTGGCCGCC
The DNA here is from genome assembly GCA_016342445.1 of Verrucomicrobiota bacterium. Taxonomy (GTDB): domain Bacteria; phylum Verrucomicrobiota; class Kiritimatiellia; order Kiritimatiellales; family Tichowtungiaceae; genus Tichowtungia. Next base: position 9,200 of record JAEIOF010000073.1, read on the forward strand.
TTGCGCAAAGCGTCCTGCAGCGCTTTTTCACTCATATGATGCCGGCGGGTCACACCGCTATCTGGATCAACCGACAGATTCCTCGCTGGAAAGGCGTACTGCCATTTCCACTCGCTCGGGGCATTCGGATATTTTCTTGCCAGTGCACCGGGAAGCCACACCGCCCCAACCCCTTTTTTAAGATCCTCTTCGTGCAGACAGCGCACCTTTTGAAGATGGGCTTTGAGATCTTCGACCAAACTTGCGGGCAGAATCGTCGCCCGGTCTTTATCGCCTTTCCCGGAGCGCACCAGCAGGGTTTCGTTGCCAAAATCGAGATCCTGCACCCGCAGGCGAACCGTTTCGGAAACGCGCAAACCCGCGCCATAGGTCAGCCGCAGCATCAGGCCGGTTGTGCCCTCCGCACAGGAAAGAACTTTTTGAACCTCCTCCGGCGTCAGCACCACCGGCAGTTTCGGGCCGCGTTTGGCACGAACCGCATTGAGTTCCGAAAGGTCGGTCTTCAGCGTTTCGCGAAACAGAAACAGAACGGCATTAAACGCCTGATTTTGCGTTGAAGACGCGACCTTCTGCTGAATGGCCAAATGCGACAAAAAGGAACGAACGGTATCCGACTCGCGCCAATCCAGTTCCTGAATTTTGGCATACTTGAAATAGCGCTGAACCCACTCCGTATAGGTTTGCAGGGTTCGCGAGGCATAGTGCCGTAATTTCAGCAGCTCCTTCATGCGATTCAGGGCTTCTTCTACGGATGGATCGCTCTGATCTCCGACCTCCGACCCCTGAGCTCTCTCCCCCTGCTCCGGCAAATACACATTCAAATAAAGCTCCACCGCCTTCATGGCCTGCCTCCGCTGCCAATCCTGGAGCGCAGAGTCCCGAGCCAGCTGATCCGAAAAACACTGAAGCAAATCGCTTTCAACAAGGTGCTCCCGGTCGAATTCGGAGCGCAAGAACCGCATAACCCAATTCATGTAGAACGATAGATACTTCTCATCCACCAGATTACGTCCGCGGATGTAATCTTCAAACGGTTGAAGGTCAATGGTTTGCATAACGAACCCTCCTTAATACCTGCATATACGAACTTCGCACAACATCCCATTAAAGGGGTAAAGCGAAGCAAATCCTCTCAAAAACGGATCCTTTTCATATTGAATGAAGCGGATATG
>JAEIOF010000074.1 GCA_016342445.1 Verrucomicrobiota bacterium
CCTAAACATTGGAAAAATGCCGGGGGAAAGTTTACCGCGTCGCGGCCGTCGCTACGCGCCAGCCTCACTTCGTGTCCAATGGCTGGAAAAGTCAGGGCCGGATAAAGAGCAGGGCGGTCAGTCCGCCGGCCAGCGCGCTGGCCATGTCTGTTATCGTGTCGTAAATGGATTGGGACCAGTTGGGAACCATGCCTGCATAGACCTCCAAAACCTCCCAGCAGACCGAGGTTAGAATCAGTGCCGCGATCAGGCCGGTCTTGAACAGGGCGGGGTGCTCCGGGGGCATGAGCTCTAGGTGCCAGAGGGTTCCGGCCAAGGTGAAGATCAGCAGCATGCCGCCCAGATAATGCATGAACAGGTCGAACCAGGCCGTTGTGTAGAACAGGTCGTGCCGGTGCCCGAGAATGAGCAACAGGCCGATCAGGACAGGGCCGCCGGCGATGAGGGTGATCTTCCGCCAAAACATGATATGGAGTGTAGCGATTTTTCCGGAGAGGGAAAGCGCTGAGCGCGGTTCGCGACACGGTCGACTCCGGCGCGGCGAACCTGCTTCGCGCAAGGTTGCGCAGCTCAAGAGATCTGAAAAGGTAACGTAGTTACTTCCAATGTTTGGAAAAATCAGGTCAACTGCTTCCAATGGTTGGAAACTCTATGAACGAAGAAATCTCTCATATATCAGGCGGCGGTCGCTCCGGCGTGGTGGCGGTGGTTGGCCGGACGAATGTCGGGAAATCCACGTTGCTCAATGCACTGCTCGGCGAAAAGGTCAGCATTGTCAGCGATACGGTGCAAACGACCCGCAATGTGATCCGCGCGATTCTGACCGAAGAGCGCGGGCAGATCGTTTTCCTCGATACGCCCGGCGTCCATAAGGCCGAGGGCGAGCTGGGCAAGAATTTCAATAAGATGGCGCGCTCTTCCGTGGGCGGGGCCGATGCTATCCTGCTGGTGTTGGATGCATCCAAAAAATCGTGGCAGGAGGACGAGGGCTGGATGCGTCGCTTGATGAAGGACGATACCCCGTGCGTATTGCTTCTCAACAAGACCGACCTCGGAACCGAATTTATCGAAAGCTATAAAGAGCTTTGGGCCCAAGTGGCCGAAGACAAGCAGTATGCTCTTGAGCCGATTTGGATCGAGGCTTCGGCGTTGAAGGGCAATGGATTGCCTGCGCTGACTGATGCCCTCTTTTCCATAATTCCGGAGGGGCCGCACCTTTTCCCGGAAGACATTCTTACCGACTATCCCCGCAAGCTGAACATGGCCGATGTGATCCGCGAAAAATATTTTGAGCGGTTGCACGATGAGCTGCCTCATTGCCTGGCAGTCTGGGTGGAGACGATCGACGAGCAGGAGAAGGGCTGGACGATTGAGGCGGAGGTGTACATTGAGCGCCATTCCCAAAAGGGAATTGTGATCGGTGAAAAAGGCCGGTTGCTTAAGAGCGTGCAGTATCAGGCGGAAAAAGAGCTCACCGAGATGTACGGGCTGCCAGTGAAGGTGAAGCTTTGGGTGAAGGTGGAGAAAGACTGGCGCAAAAACTTCTGGGTTCTCAAAAAACTGGGCTATGCCTAAAAAAAGCCGCTCCGGATTTGGAGCGGCTTTTCTGTTTAAATGAGCCGTGGTTTATTTCCCAAAAAGGCTTCCGCCGAGTTTTTTGAGACTGTCCGCCGCGCCTTTTGCGGCATCCGTTGCTGCGCCGGCGGCATCTTTCGCCGCGTCGGTGGCCGAGCCGCTGGCATCTTTCAGAGCGCTTCCGGCATCGCCGGCAAGATTTCCCGCGAAGTCAGCCGAGGAGGCGACCGCCTGACCGACGCTCTTGGTGATGGCACCGAAGACCTCGTTGATCACTTCCGGGATGGACGCGCCGTCTGATTCTTTTCCGATGTCTTTCAAGTGGATGGGCATGAGCGGAACCGTCAGCTGCTTGCCGCCGGCCAGCGTGATGCTGACGTTGACTTTGCCGTTTTCGAAGAGGAAGTCTTCAATGACCACCTTTTTGGCGGGCGCTTTCTTTTCTGTGGCGGGTTTTTCCGCCACAGTTTCTTTCGCCGGCGCGGCTTCGGCCGGGGCAAGATTTTTCTGAAGGGCGCTGAGGTTGCTGGCTTTCAGTCCGCGTTCATAGGTGATCTGCGGGCCGTCGATATGGATTTTTTTGACGACGATGGTGTCGGTGAACAGCGAGCTCATCTTGAGATCAACAACAAACTGATTGAGCTCCATCAAGCTGGGGGTTTTAAAACCCTCCGGGTTGCCAATAACCAGCCCTTTGAGCCGTACATTCCCTGTGAGAAGGTTGACGGAGGCTTTTCCGAGCGTCATATCCACGCCGGCAATCTTCGGGCCGGCGGTTTCCACTCCGGCTTTGATGATCGGTCCGAGAAACAGAGCGGCGACGACAACGACTACGACCAGCAGAATACCGATCCCGATGAGTACCTTTGCGAGAATCTTCATGCGCAACCTCCTAATTGGTTAACCTTACGGACTGCATTCTCTTGCCCAAAGTCTCTGTCGACAAGTCAGAATTGAATAAATTGATGAAACAAAAAAAACCGCCCCGAGGAATCGGAGCGGTTTGACAAAGGCCGTGCGGGCCGTTTATTTGAACTGCTTGTCGTAATAGACAATATCGTTGTTGACGGCAAAGAGCTTGGCGTTCGTGAAAACCTTGTGTTTTTTGCGGGCTTTATCGCATTTGATGGCGGCATTTTCGGCGGCCTCCGCGAGAGTGTCTCGACCGTGGTCGTAGCCGAACGCCCAGTTTCCGCCCATATCGACGGCAATCACCATTATTTTTTCACCCGGAAACTCCTGATAGCGCAGCCAGAGGGGATTGAAGTCTTCCGGCGGACGCAGGCGGGTTTCGTATTTCTCGGCGGTTGATGATGTTGCGCAACCAAAAATCGAGAACAATAAAACAGAGGCAATGAGTAGTTGAATTAGTTTTTTCATAAGGCTTCCTCCCGCAGGTTTTGTGGAAGCACCAAACCGTAAAAGTGCTCGAGAGTCAATTCTAAAGCCCGCAGGGCGAAGAAAGGTTGAGGAGGAGGGAGCTGCTTTCCCCCAAAAGACATCTGCTTCTACGGACGGGAGTTCGCGACCTGGGGGTTAAGCCCCGTCTCGGTCATCGGTTCAGACAGAACACATCACAGAACCTGCACCGGCTGATGGTGGTGAGGTTCTGCTCTCCGCATTGGATCTTGCCGACTTCTTGCCCGAGCGGGCGATTGAACGGTAAAAGCAATGCTGGCAAAAACTAGAAAATGGTGTGAGACGAGCGGCAGAGCGGGCGTTAGCTGTGATGATCAGCCTGTCATCCGCAATCTTGCAGTTGTTGATTGTCATGCGGCCGGCGGTCTCGTTTGCGGCGGAGCCGCCCGGGGGTCGGGCGGCTCACTATTTTTCATGAAATGCTCTGAAGGTGCGAGGAAGACAGTTTCGGTTAACGGTTTAACCAGAAGCTTAAGTGTTCTGTGGCTCTTCCTGGCGGGCAACGTGGTATAAAACCCCTGTTTGAAGCTGGACTCGGGCAGGGTCGAGTTTGGAGGAGAGGAAAAACCGACGAAGTGACATGTGTGTCAGAGCAAAGACGGTTACGAGTGGACGATTTAGACGTTGAAAATTGGGGACAACAGGATGCCAACGAATAATCAGATAGTTCATAAGAGAAATGCAGGTCGCGGGAGCGTTGTCGGGATCAAAACATTCTCAATGGTTTTCACTTCTCTTTTATTGGCCTGTAGCTTTTCTGTACATGCGGGCGTTTTGAACGAGTGGGGCTTTGAATCCGATCCTGCAGGGCGGACGCTCTCCCAGGCAATAAATTCCGGAAGCGAACAAATTTCTTTTGGAGCCGGCGATGAAGCGGCGCTGGCAACCGACGAACAGGGCGGGTTGGTTTGTACCCAAGATGATTCCGGAACAACCGGCATGTGGACCAACGGGGCCGTTTTGAATGCCACGCTGCCGGCAGCTGTTTCTACCGGGGTTCAGTATCTTCGGTATGATCTTTCGTATGATCTGAGCGATACAAACAGTCTGAACAATAGCGGCGGTGTGGTTGGCTTTTCTTTTTATGATGGCACCGGAGATAAGGTCGCCGGTGTGGCGTTGGTGCGGGATGTTGGTGCCGCCGTGTCCTCGCCGTATCAAATGACCGAGCTGGCGGCCCTGAGTCTCACCGGAAAGGTTTCCATCGTTGCTAAAGTTGATTTGGCGAGCCAGAAAATGGACGTTTGGTACGACTTAACGGGTGATGTCAGCGGCTTCTCTGAGGCCTCGCCGGTCACCAATACGTCGGTTGTTCTCGCATCCTTCGACTCGCTGCTTTTCCAGTCTACCGGAGATATTCAGCCTGCCGGGTCCTCTGATGAGGTGGTCGTTGATCTGTTGCGCACGGCAGACAGCTGGGCCTCTATCATGGAAGATGAACCGATGACGCTGGATCGGAAGTACTTGAATGAATGGACCTTTGAGCGCGATGTCGACGGAACCTCTTTGAATCAAGCAATCAATTCCGGAACCGCCAGCCCATTGGCGCAGTTTGATTCTGGATCGGAAAGCACCGTCTTCACCACTAACCGCTCGCTACTTTGCACGGGGGAAGATTCCGGAGCCGGCGGCGGCTGGACCAACGGGGCTCTTCTGGATGCAGCGCTTACCCCGGTCACTTCCGGGAAGCACTATCTGCGCTACGATGTCGAATATGACTTCAGCTCCACCAACAGTAATGACAGCGGGAATCTGCTGGGGGTTTATTTCACCGATGGAACCGGCGATAAAGCGGCCGGGCTGGTTTTGGGGTATGAGGCGGGAACTCTGGAAGAGGGGACGCCCGCTAATCGGGCTCTGATTGAGGTCACCAAAGACATTCCGCTGGAGGGTACGCTGATCGCTATTGCTGAAGTGGATTTGGATAATGATACGCTCAAGGTCTGGTACGATCTGAGCGGTGCCAACGTGTTTGATGAAAACTCTCCGGCGGCGTCCATGGCCATCACGCAGACCTCCATTGATAAGTTGCGTTTTCACGCCACCGGTGATTTCCGACCGGCGGGGTCGGCGGATTATGCCGCTGTCGATAATATCCGGCAGGCCGCCAGCTGGAGCGAAATCACGTTGCCGCCCATTGATGAGGGGGCTCCGCCGGAATTGCAGATTACGGTTGATGCCCCTAGCGGCGTGGCGGTTGGCGAAACCAATCTCATAACAATCGTCATCAGCAACAGCGGCGGCCCGGCAACGGAGCTGACCTCCACGCTGATTCATGACGGGGGCCCCTCCGCGTTCACAATCGTTTCCAACAACACGCCGGTTTCGCTTGGAATCAACGCATCCGTCACGAACACCTATTGGCTGACTGCGAGTGTGGAAGGCCCGTATGTTTTCACGGCTCAGGCGTGGTCGGCAAAAACCAACAGTGCGGCGACCCTCTTCAATCTGGCAGTGGGTTCTCAGGTTCGCTATTTAACCAACAGTATCGTTGAAGTATCCGGTGGCTTGATAGACGGGGAGTATGAGCCCGGTGAAACAATCGATATCACCGTTGTCAGCACCAACGACGGGGGCCGCACGGTGACTGGCATCGTGAACACGCTTTCTCCAAACTTGACGTACTTCTCCGCTCCGACGCCCGCCTCGGACATCTATTCGTCCATGGCCGTCGGAACGTTTACCTCAACCACTTATCGGGTTACCATCAATCCTTCTACACCGGCAGGCACCTATTGGTTCAGCGTAACCAATCAGGCTGACGGCGAAGTGTGGGCAGACGTCTTCTCCGTGGATATCTTCGTGGGTGCGTTGCCGTCCGTTTCGCCTCCGTCCATTGTTTTGAGCGCCGTGGAAGGGCAGAGTGATACCGCAACCGTCACCGTCACCAATGCGGGGAATTCCCCGTTCAATTTCACCATTACGGATGACAGTGCCTGGGGTGTTGTTTACACCGAAAACGCCGACACAAGGAACTTTTCCACCTCCGCTCGTACTCCTCTCACGATGAACGGAGACAATCCGGAAACCGAAGGCATCAGCGATGCCGTTGAGTTCGGATTCAACTTCCCGCTCTACGGCGTTGAATACAGCAAGTTCTTTGTCGCGTCGGACGGGGTGATCCTGCTGGGCAATTCGACCAACGCGCCCGAGCCGGGCATCGTTTTAGGCACGTTGCCCTCCATCAGCGGCCTCCCGCTGATCGCGCCGTTCTGGGACGGTTTGGTTTCTCCTGCACGCAGCATCTATTACGAAGTCGAAAGTACGCGGGTCATTATTTCATATGTTGGTGTGGCCAATCCGTCCAGCGGGGGAATTGGCTTGGAGTTTCAGGCGATACTTTCGATCAATGGCGATGTGGAGTTCCGGTACAAAGAGATTAACGGGAGCCTTAACCGTGTAACGGTCGGAATTCAGGGCGACTCCAGCCAGTACCAAAATGTATCCATGGTTCCGGCCTCCGGCACCTCGGTGCTGATTTCTTCGCAGGAGGATCGCTGGGTCTCTTACTCTCCGACCGGACAGACCGTCGGGCCGCAGCAGTCGGCGGATGTCACCTTCACGCTGGAACCCGGGCCGGCGGCGGGAAGCGCCAACAGCTTTACGGCTCAGTTTGACTGGAGCAGCGGCGGCTCGGGCAGCGTTTCGGTTTCGGCCGGCGTACTGGCCGCCGTGCCGGAATACAGTGCGGTTTCCAGCCTCTCCTTCACCGGTGCCGCCGGGAGGGTCACGTCGGCTCCGTTCGTCATTACCAACACCGGAACCGGCGCGCTGGAGTTTACCATCAACGACACTCTCTCCGCGGTGGCGGGGTATACCAGCACCAACCCGGTGTTTAAGTGGGTTAACCTTCCCACCTACGCCGCCAATGTCGTGTTCAATGATCCCAGCACAAATCCGCACATCACCCCGGCGGATGAAGGCTTCAGCGACATGATCCCGTTCGGATTTGTCTTCCCGTTCTACGGAGCCAGCTACACACAGCTCTGCGTGAGCGTGAATGGTGCCCTGCGTCTCGACACCGCCGGACGGGTGTTTGCCCTGTGGGATCTGGAGCCTGAGCTTGCGGGCACCGAAGCCCTTCTGCCGAAACAGATGATCGCGCCGCTGTGGAGCGAACTGGTCATGGATGACGACTCCTCCGTCAAATATCACTATGACTCGGTCGAAAACCAAATGGTGGTTACCTGGGCGGGTCTCCGGCGGTACGGATATAGCGCCGGTTCCAACTACACCTTCCAGGTCGTTCTGCGGCCGAGCGGAGAAATCATCTTCCAGTATCAAACCTTGGACGGCACCCGCTGGCCGGAAGACGTCGTGGGTCTGCGGGATACCTTTGATCGAACCGTTCGGATTAACCTCGTGCAGCCGGGTGATTGGACCGTCGAAACCAACCTCCTGAATGGTCTGGTGACAACTCAGTATGTCGATCTGGTTCGCGACCGGGCCGTTCGCCTTGATCCCGCTCAGATTCAGACCATTCGCTACACCCCGGGAAGCGGAACGGTTGCCGCCGGCGAAACGGCTGAAATCACCATTATTGGCGATGCCTCTAATCAGTCGGATGGGTCCGGCACCGCCGTGACCAACGCCACGCTCACCATCACCCACAATGCGCCCGGCAACCCGGATGCACTGGCGGTCACCTTTACCGCGACCAACAGTCTGCAAAGCGTGTTTGTTCCCTCTGCGGCAGGCGATGCCGACGGCGACGGGGTTTCGGATGATGCGGAACGAATTGCCGGTACGGATTTAATGGATGCGGACTCGGTCTTTACGCCGGAGGTGAAACGGACCGATTCCGGGCCGCTCCTCTCGTGGGAACGTCCGATGGACGGAGTGCAGCGAACCTATAATATCTATTGGTCTGTTGATCTGATGAGTGCCTGGAGCCATCTGGCGACCGTCACCAGCGGGACAACCTATCTGGATGCGGTACACAGTGCGGCCCCGGTTATTTATTACAGAGTAACGGCAGAATAGAATGTATAGAAAAAGGCCCGCGTCCCCGGTGGAGGCGGAGGAATAAATGGATAGGGAAAAGGGAGTTTCCGGCGGACTCGAAGGCGGGCGCGGGGATCAAAACGCAAGGAGCAGAGAATGAAGAAGAGAATCGTTTGGCTTACAGCAGCCGCAGCGGCATTCGGATTGCATGCGCTGGCCGAAGTGGTAATCACCTCGCCAACCGGATTATCGGATGAAAGCGATGTGGCGCTCGAAAAAACCGTGGATTCGGTTAAAGCGCTTCCGGCGGATACCGTGGCCGTTGTCGGAGATGTAATTTCGTATACTGCGGATGAAATCCGCAACACCGCTCATGGGGTCAAATCGGCCTTTCAGGGCGAGCTCCCGCGCGAAGTTGCGCGCGAAAAAATGCTAAGCGACGTCACCGATGCCTGGAGCTCCTCGGATGACATTCTCATGCGTACCTATGCCGTCAGTGATGCTGTCGGCGACGAACTGGCGGGGTCGCAAGACGCGGGGACAAGCACCCTCGACGTGCGAAGCTTCTTCAAGGGAATTGATTTTCCCGAAGGAGCCACCGCGTATTATCGCCCCGATGGCCGGCGCCTCGTGGTGTTCAACACCCCCGCCAGCCTCCGGGCGGTCGAAGAGGTTCTCTCTCGGTATCACCATGCCGAACGCGATTACAAACAGGTTGAAATCAATGCCAAGTTCATTGAGGTCAGTCAGAGCACACTCAACGAGCTCGGGTTCAGCTGGCGCATTGAAGATACCGGCGGCATTACCGGCGTCCGGTTGTTTGACGACTGGCAGGTCGATGCTCCTCAGGATCTGCTGGCCGCAGGACTTCGCACTGCCGCAGGCGCCTTTGGTGCAGGAGTTCCTGGTGCCGGTTCCATGGTGCTCACCCGGAACGGGTGGATGCCGTTGCAGCTGACGATCGACGCACTGGAACAGGCTTCCGATTCCGACGTTCTTTCCTCCCCGAGCCTGATCACGAAAGACGGGAAAACCGCCGAAATCTGGGTGGGTGAAGATCGTCAGGTTCCTGAAAGCTTCGAAGTGAACTCCGTCGAGGTGAATGTCCATGTTCAACATACCGACTGGAACTCAGAACTCATGGGGGTCTATTTCAGCGTCACCCCGGAAATCCGCGAAGAGAACATTATTCGCCTCGAGCTGAGCCCCAAGATCGTTGATCTCATCGGCTACGACACCTATCAGGTCTGCCCCAAAGGCTCCATGATGACGATCGCCGGGCAGCCGTTGAGAAACACGGCGGTTTCCGGCCGCTATCCTATCCTGAAGTATGCGGGAGACGGCATCTCATCGGCCTGGGAGGGTATGAGTGATTCACTCATCGGTATAGGTGGTTTTCTTAATCCCGAAGGGGATCCGAATGATGTGAGTGCGTGGAATTCGTCTGTTGATAACTACACAAAACCGAACTATGGCTTCTACGACCAAATGCGCAAGGCGACGCATGAAGAGTACGGGATAAAGCTGGCCGCCATTAACGGCAGCCTGCCTTATTTCCGCGTGCGGGAAATCGAAACGCAGGTGGATGTGGCTGACGGCAGCACCGTCGGACTCGGCGGGCTCATTTACGACCGGCTCGAAACCTATAAGGACAAAGTGCCCGTCCTCGGAAGCATCCCGCTTCTGGGCCGTCTGTTCCGCTCCGAAGGCGAGCGCAGCATTAAACGCAATTTGATGATTTTCGTCACCGCAACTCAGGTGGCGGATAACGGACAGCGCAAATCCGACATCGCTTTGAAAAACTGAGTTAAGGAGAAAAATCATGCGTATAAAAATTATGACTTTGGTTGGACTGACCATCGGGGCAATCAGCACCGGCCTTGCCGTCGCTGAAGAGTCTTCTGTTGCCGGTGTTATGGCGGATCTCAAAGAGGTAGCGGGCTCTGCATCTGTGGGAGCCCCGGCCGTTGCTGTGCCGGCGGCTGTTGTCGTCGAACCGGTTGCCGCCGAACCGTTGGACGTTGAAGCCGCCATCGAAGAGAGCCGGGAGTATTATGTTGCCGCCGATTATCTTCGCGCCCGTCAGGGGTTCGAATCTGTGTTGGCCAAAGAGCACGGAAATCCCGTTGCCCGTTATTATCTCAAAAAGATGAATGAGCGCCAGCAGCGGAAGGCAGAGCAAACCGCAATGGATGCCGTTGAGAGCAGCTGGAATGGAATGGTCTTTCGCGATTATTCACTTTCGGCTGACGCCGTCAAAACCATGGGTGTTTCGGAGGCCGACGAGGCCGTAGACGTAAGTCCCGAGTTCCCGGAAGTGGACTTTCCGGAAGGGGCCTATGCCACCTATCGTCCGAGCCTCAGTCGTCTGTTTG
>JAEIOF010000075.1 GCA_016342445.1 Verrucomicrobiota bacterium
AAAAATAGCTGTCATTAAGTAGCGCGTAGTCTTCAGCGGCCCCGTTATCGTTCATTGCTTTGGAGGCCATAAAGTTGTTGCCGCGCCCCATGCGTTCATTCATCAGGCGGGCGGCGTCGCGCAGACCGCCGGTGCGCAACACGACATCGTCGATCCAGACATTATTATTATCTTCGCCGAAGCTGAACTGGATGCGGGCGTTCAGATCGGTTGGATCACTCATTGTGAAGGCGATTTGTACGGTCTGCATATTGGTACTGATCGTGATGGTTTCGCTCACATAATTGGTCGAGCCGTTTTGGCTTTGCATTCGCACCTGAATGGTCCGGTTGGATGCCGTGCGGGCGTCAAACTCGACCACATAATTTGAGCCGTTGAGCAGTTCGAGGCCGAACTGGCGCAACGCGATGTGCCAGTGCGCGGTGCCGCCTTCGGTGATGTCGGCAAACAGCTCGCCGTCGGCCACCGAGACCGTTGCGGTCGCCGCGTCGTTCACCAGCACGGTCCAGTTTTCCAGCCCTTGGAAAAAGTCTCCGGTTGCAATCTGGTCATCGGTGGCGGTGTCATCTTGCAACTTGAAGAAACGGGTTGGCAGATCGGCGGCCATCCACCAGACATTGCTTGGCGGGGTGGCCTGCACGGTGGCGAGCGGCGCGAAGCCTTCTAGCAGATTGGTCGAGGACAGAACGGTGTGCGACTGGCCGACTGCGGCTGGCCAGCGGAATTCCGCCCGCTCCGAATTGAACTGTCCCGACCACTCACCACGTGCGGCGAGTGCTGTCAGAATACTCAGAAATATCAGCCTATTTTTCATTCGGGTTACTCCGCGACATCGACACGTATAAAGCCGACATCGTTTGTTAAGGGCCAGGTGTAGGTGCCGGTGGTGAGGCCGGTTTGGTTGGTCGTCCAGATACCGTCGACCAAATTGGAGGTGACCAGCACGTTATAGGTGACCCCCGCCGCATCCGGCCAGGAGACCTGATCGGTGACCAGCTTCAGTCCGCCCAACATCAGGTCGGCAGAGGTGGCCGCCGCCGGGGCGGAGGCTTTCAGGCGGACGCATCCGCCGGCTTCGCCAGAATCGCGCATGGAACGCGAGAACTGATAAATCAGCCCGGCGTAGCCCGGTTCGCCTGCCAGGTTGATGGTTTCCATGGGATCCTGTTCGTAGTCGTAGAGTTCGCGCGCCTGAATAATCCCGGAGCCGTCGATCCATTCAATGTAGCGGTAGCGTTCGGTGCGGTAGGCATAGCCGTAGGTGCCGCTTCCGTAGTGGGTGATGACCCCGTGCTGAACCGAGACGTTCGGATCGGTGAGAATTGGCACGAGGCTTCGGCCCGCGAGCGGCCGGCCGGTCGGTGTGCTGTCGTCAATGGGCTGGGTCGGGACCGACAGTCCGGCCAGTTCGCACAGCGTCGGGTAGAGGTCTACAAAGGCGGCCGGGCCGGTTGCCGTGGCGTTGGATGCGCCGCCGAAGGGGTTATGAATGATCAGCGGAACGCGGGAGGCTTGTTCGAGATTGGTGTGTTTGCCCCATTCGTTGTGGTCGCCGAGGTGGAAGCCGTGGTCGCCCCACAGCACCACAATGGTGTTGGTGTGCAGACCGAGCGTTTCGAGCTCGTCGAGCAGACGGCCGACTTGTGCGTCGATAAACGAGGCGCAGGCATAGTAGCCGTGCAGCAGCTCTTTTTGCTGCGCGTCGGGTAAAATTCCGGCTGTGATCAGCAGGGCCTGCCCCAGGGCGTTGGTTTCCATGTAGTAGTTGTCGCGCAGTTCAGTGATGTTGTTAAACGTGTAGGCGGTGGCATTGGTCATGGCCGTTTGGATGTGGCGTGAAGTCTTCGCGGCTGTAGAGGTCAAAGTATTGCTTCGGCGCAAGGAAGGGCAGGTGCGGTTTTTTGAAGCCGACGCCGAGGAAAAACGGTTTGTCTCCGGACGCCAGCGTTTGGAGAAGGGTGATGCCTTCGTCACAAATGGATCCATCACCGAAGCTGCTGTCCGGCAAATCGACACTTTCTGCGGCGAGTTTGATGGTTGCATTGAGATCCGGGCTGTAGGCCGTGGTGCTCCCCTGTCCGCTGGCGGCTTTGACGTATGGGGTGGACCAGGAGGGAGGGTCGTCCACAGTGGAACCATCGTCGTTAACAGTGCCGTCCGGGTTGATCGATCCCACGCAGCGCGGGTCGTTGAGCTTGCCGGTGGCGGCGGTTTCGTAGCCGTTGTTTTTGAAGTGCTGCGGCAGGGTAACCAGGTCGTGCAGCTGCGCGTTGTCATTGTGCCGCATCTTGACAAACCCCATCACCCCATTCTGTTCCGGCATCAGTCCGGTCATAATGCTGGCACGGCTCGGGCCGCAGACCGCCCACTGGCACTGGGCGTTCAGGAAGGTCACGCCGTTGGAGGCCAGCCCGTCGATGCGCGGGGTGAGCGCCTGCGCGTCGCCGTAGCAGCCCATGAGAGTTTTCATATCGTCGATGGCAATAAACAGCACATTGGTTCCCTCGGACGGCGAAATCTGGTCGGGCGGCGGGGCACCTCCGTTTTCGGAGAAAATGAGTCCCGCCCCGCTGGAGGTCATCGCATCCACTGTTCCATCTGAAAAGCCGTAGGTGGATGAAAACGAGGTGCCGCTGAAATTCGTGCTACAAAGGAGACGTTTATCCACGGCGCTGGCATCGATGTCCACGTCTGCGGGTGTGATGAGCGATGTGCGGCTGGATACCGCCTCAATAACGACCGCGTTAGTCATATCGGCTCCGCCCCATTCATAGGTCAGCGTCTGGTCGGCTTCGCTGTTGCCGTCGTTGTTGGCATAGGTGGCGGAGTCGAGCAGGGCGAGCTCGCCCGAGTCGGCCCGCAACACATACAGCCCTGTCTGGGCATAGACTGATCCGGTGGCGGAGGCTTCACAATCGTATGTGCCGTTGGTTTCGGCGATCAGATAGGCTGTGTAGGCGCAGGGATAGGGGTCGCTTAGACCGGATGTGTTGACCGGAACAAAGGTTCCTGCTGAGGAGGAAAATGAGATCGGTGCGACAGAGTGCTTTTTGTTGCTTCCGGCCGTCATCACAATGGCGTCGCCGGCTTGAATTGTGACGCCACCATAGCTGTTGGTCAGCCCGTCGGGAGTGATGCTTTGTGTCTGAAAGTCCTCAACGGCAACCCCGGCAATCGCTCCCGGAGCAAGCAGTTTCACCAGTCCGGTGGCCAGCATGAACATTTTCGATTTCATCAATTTCATTACAAAAGTCCCCAATCACAAATTTTCTATTCAAAGCACGGAAATTTGGTGTTCTTTTTTTCATTATAAATAATAGCGGAACTTAGTATTTAACGAACAATATGCAGTTCTGAATTCCGTTCATAAAACGGTGAATTTTTCCCGACGCTTAGCGTGCGGAGGCCGGATGATCCTAAAGAGATCGTCGGCGAACAGTGCCGCACCTTCGATGCCGAGATGGACCGGATCGTTCGGGTTGTCCGTGCGCAGGTTTTTCTCGGAGGTGATTTTATCGCCTTCAATCAGAATCAGGTTCGGGTCGTTGCGTTCCTCGACCAGCTCTTTCAGCACAGCGCGGAACTGATCGATCGTTGCGCCGGTTTTTTCAGAGACCGGCTTTTTTGTGTACAGCGGAGTGATGCAGGCAACCCGGGTCTCCGGATGATTTTTGCGAATCGCGTCGAGAAGCTCGTTATATTTTTTGCGGTACTGTTCCGGCGTTTTGCCGTCAAAGTGCAGGTCGTTGTAGCCGATCAGAATTGTGATCAGATCAATTTGCTCCCAGTCCTCCAACATTTCCCCGACAGGTACGGAGATTTTTCCGCCGCCGACCGCGAGGTTGAACAGCTCCATGTCGAGTTTGCGCGACAGCAGGAACGGCCAGGTTTTATGCCCGTAGCCGTCTTGTCCAACTCCGTGCGAAATCGAATCGCCCAGCGCGACATAGCAGGTTGAGCCTGCACTCTTTTGTTTTCCAATGTTTGGAAGCAACAGCGTTGTGGCTTGTTGGTTTTTTCCAATGCTTGGAAAAATATTATCCAAACCTTGGAACTCCACGTCGGCGAAGCTGGGCAGGGCGATTTCAAAGAGGGACGCACCGTCGTTTTTTGATTTAAACGTCAGCACCGCCTCTTTGTCTTTTGCATTGAACTTGAACTCTTTAATCAGCTCGCCGTTTTCGAACACGCCGAAGCCCGCGCCCATATAATTGGCGCTGAGAATTTCAAAGCGAGCGGTGATTTCGCGCGCATCGGTTTTGAACGAAACAATTCCGCCGCTGGTGTTGCGCGTTTTGTCCGGATTCAGCCCCAGCTCTTTTGCCGGCAGCTGCAGGACATCTTCCCGGAAGCGCTGAAAGCGGATTCCGGTTTCTGTTTCAGAGGGATATCGAATTCCCCGGATTCCAATATCCGGGAAAAGAGAAGCCTGTGCGCTGCAGAGCAGGGCACAGGTTAAAAAAACTGTAAACAGTTTGATCATTTGTTGCTGGCTGAAAATTCTTCCAGCGTCAGTTTGCCGTCTTTGTCTGCATCCTTTCGCGCAAAGGTTTTTCCGTCTTTCTCGACATCCTGAGTTCCACCTTTTTTCTCGGCATAGCCTTTGCGCATGGCCAGGTATTCCTCTTTGGATATGAAGCCGTTTTTATCTTTATCGGCGCGTTTGAAGTTTTCGGCCGGACCGGCCAGAACACTTCCGGCGGTTGCGAGGCATATGATGCTGATGAGGGTCTTCTTCATGGGTCTCTCCTTTTTCTGGTTACTGGTTTGTTTCCGGCCTCAACATGAACCCGAGGTTATCAAATGTAATGGTCCCGGTGACTTCGCCGTTCGACACAAGCAGAAACAGAATGGCGAAGCCCTGATCCATTACCTTCAGAAATTTTTTGTCCGGAATCTCGAGGCGCACTGTTTGTTCCTCGCCGGGTTTCAAAACCACATCGCCGCACGGAATCCAGTATGCTCCGTGGCTTTGAAGAATAACCTGAAGCTTGGTTTCTGCCGGTACGAAATTTTCAGTGGTTGATACATCAAAAAATACGCCGCCGATCCGCTTTTTCGGAATTTCGCGCGGATATTTTTTAATATCCAGAATATGGTTGTTCGGCGACGCGACGCTTTCGTTTTTCAGCGAGATTTGAAGCTGGCCGTTTCCAACCTTTGGAAAAAGGCGAGAGCTCATTTCCTGCGGTTCGCTGTCGAAGGTCCACGCCACCTGTTCTTGAAACTGAACCGGCTTGAATTCCACGGTCTGCTGCGCGGTCAGCCCGCCGCATTCGGCGGTGACGGTGACTGCGGCGGGCCCGTTGGGCTTCAGAATGAATCTGGCCGCCGCACCGTTGAGCTGTGGTTCAATCTGCTGAATCGTCGCGCCGTTGCCGGCGGAAAGTTTCACCGCGCCGAGATCGTTTGCAAACGGTTTGTCTGTTCCTTTTTCAAACGCCCGCACCCAGCCTTCAACTTCCAGATCGCCGAAACCGCCCGCCGGAAGAAGAATCTTCAGTTCCGGCTTGCCGTCCGCGGGGGTATCCGCCGATTGCACAGGGTTTTTACTGAACGTGAAAACCTTCACGCAGTAGGGCGGGATGACGGTTTTACAAGATTTGGAAAAATTAGCGGGTGCAGGCTCAGCCTGCTTCCAGGGTTTGGAAACCGGGCCGCTGTTCCAGTCCGCTTTCCGGGTTACCGGATTCCAGAAATATTCGCGGGAGGAGAGGGTGGTTTCGCTTCCGCTCGTCGCGTCGAATCCGTTCAGCTTCAGATCAATTGGAAAGGCTTCCGTGCGCGATTCATTCATGATCATCACATAAACGTTGTCGGCGTCGCGCGTGGTGTACACGTGCAGTTGATCGTTATCGACCGACGATTCAATAAGCGTGTCGGCCATGCAATGGCTCCAGAGCCAGAAGCCCCAGTAGCGGCCGGTCGGGACGTAGGTGTCGTCCTGCTTTACGAGCATGCCGTGGCCGTTGTCGTCGCCGCTGAACAGATCCCAGACGGTGGCGGAATCGATGCCGCAATTGATCATTTCGCCGATCCACGCCGAAAACCAGAGTCCGTTAAAGAGACGGTAGGCATCCTGATCTTTCGGCAGCTTGGAGTTCCATTCGGTGATCGAGTATTCAATTTCTCCGAACCGCTCCGGTTGATATGTTTTAACGAGTTCGTCGAGTCGATCCGTGACCGGCTTGAGATTTTCAAGCCCGTTGAACAGTTCGCTTTCCGGTGCAAGGCTGTCGCGCAAGGAATAGAAGTGAAGCGTCAGAAAATCGACCTGATCACCGGCGAGCCTGAGGAGCGGTTCGAAGTAATCTTCGTGGTGGCGGATGTCGCAAGAGGGGCCGCCGACTTTGATGGTCGGGTCGACCGCCTTCATCGCTTGGGCGAATGCCGTGAAAATCTCCGCATATTTTTCGGCGGTCATCACGGAGCCGTCGGGGCGGATGTGTCCGGCCTCCCATTCGCCATTGAGCTCGTTGCCGATCTCCCAGTATTTGACGTCCCACTTGTTGACGATGTTGGCCCAGCGCACCCACTCGGCGGCCATTTCCGGCGTGCCGGTTCCGGCATTGACGGTGACGAGGTTGCGGGCAGTCGGATGGCTGCGCGTGATCTCGTGCATTCGTTTGGCATCGATGTGCGTGACGCCGTAATCGATTGCGCTCCAGTCGCGCGCATCGAAGGCAAAGCCCGGCTTGTAGGCGGAATAATCAACATCCCAGGTTGGTGCTTTGAATTTTGCGGGATCGGCCAGGCCGTTCTCAATGACACCGTTTCCGTTCCAATAGTAGCGGTCGGACATCGACCCGCCGGGAATGCGCACCAGCCCGACGTCCAGATCGCCGAGCGGGCCGTCAAACGCTTTGCGGAGATCGTCCGGCGAATTATAGATCGCTATGTTGATACCCATCAGATTCGCACGGTTGATGGTCGCGATCTCCTTGGTCGCATCAACGGTAATTGTTGCGGTGTGTGCGAGAAGCGGTATGAACATCAAGAGACAAGAGATAATTTTCATGGCAATTTTCCTAGTGACTAAAAACTTTTCGGGGGCAGGGGCGCGCCGGTTTGTTTGAACCAGTTGTCAATATCCCGGCTCATCTGCTCAACGATTTCAGGATGCTCGGCGGCGATGTTTTTCAAGTCGTCCGGATCTACTGATTCGTCAAAGAGCAGCGAGGCATCCGCCCCTCGGATGTAGCGGTAATTTCCGCGTACGGCCGCAACATATCCTTCGATTTCAGCAAAGGCGGCTTCTCGAGCATATCCCTCTTCGCCGGTCAATAGAGGCATCAGACTGTAGAGATCGGGCAGTGTTTTTTCGGATGCGTTTGCGCCGGCCAGATCCAGTGTTGTGAAAACGAGGTCATTCAGTGAAACGACGTTCTGAACGGTGCGGCCGCTGGCGAATCGTTTGGGAGCTGAGATGATAAGTGCCGGATTGGTGATCTGCTGGAAGAGTGTACATTTGTCTTTGAGCCCGTGATCGCCGGCCATCAGGCCCTGATCTGAGAAAAAGACAACGACGGTGTTGTCCAGAATCCCCTTTTTTTCCAGCGCCTGCATGACCCGGCCTACCTGCCGATCCAAATAGGCGATCGACGCGCAATATCCCGCCTGTTCGTTTTTGACTTTATTTTCGGGTCCCGCCTTTTTCGTCCGGGCAATCAGATTGGGCGGGTGAACAAAGTCCGCTTTGTTTACACCGGGCATATCGGCGGGTTTGAACAGATCCTGATATTCCTGAGGCGCATCATGCGGATCATGCGGCAGTGAATAGTTTACCCACAGAAAGAGCGGTTTGCCTTCGTGATATCCGTCCAGAAAATCGATAGCAGTTCGTGTGAAAAATCCATCCAGATAATCATCTTCCGGAAGAGTCGTTGGTGTTTTCCCCGAATATTCTCTGTTGAAATGCTCCAGCAGGCCGCGTTCTTTCAGATGATTTACATACCAGTCATCGGATTTGGTTTTGCCCTGACCGATCATGGTGCGGCCCAGAGTGTGACGGGCAAGGTCAAATCCCATTTCTTCTGCCAGGGCGTTCGGGTTTTTAAAGTGGGCATAGGGGCGCACATGGCATTTTCCGACCCATGCGGTGTAATAGCCGGAGCGTTGCAGTGCCTTCGGGAAGGTCCACACCCCCTGCGGCAGCTGGCGCATATCGCCATTCTGATAGAGGCCGAGATTGTGGGGGTAGAGGGCGGTGATGAGTGCATTGCGCGACGGGGCGCACATTGTGCCCGGCGCGACGGCGTTTCTGAAAATGACGCCTCTTTCGGCGAGCGCATCGATGTTCGGTGTTCTGGCGACCGGACTGTTCAGACAGCCGACATATTTATAGCTCAGGTCGTCTACCTCGATGAACACGATATTCGGGCGGATGGTTTCCGCATCGGCGCTTTGCAGCGCGCTGTGACACAGCAAAGCAAGAGGTAGTAAGCTTTTCATTTTTGAATGATAACGCAATTTATCTGGGGATTCGATGGGGTTTTTCATTGAAGAGGCCCGTGTGAGTTGTGAAAAAACGAACTCACGGGGTGGTTTCAACGTGCGACCGGAAATACCCGTGCCCTTGTGTCGGAACCAGTTCAATCAGCCGGAGATCAATCGGCCCGTAGGCATCGCTTACTGTGTTGGTGACACGCTGGATGACGGTGAATCCGGCGGAGCCGGGATCAAGCGGGTCAATGACCGCCCATGAGGTAAGGTTTGTGGAGTGTTCAAGGACGAGTTTCAGGTTGTGGCTGGCAAGACCTTGCCGCTCGTCGAGACGCAGCATGAGGGTGTCTGTTGCGGAGGAGATGGCGAATCCGCGCGAGGCCGGGTTGGTTGCGCCAATGATCGGGTTTTGTCCGGTGGCGAACTCGAAGATTGTATCCATGCCGTCTTCGTCGGGGTCGCTGTTGTGATCGGCCGTGAGCGGATCGAAGCCATACAGCCCTTCGTAATCATCCGGAAGATGGTCGCCGTCATCATCGGTGTCCAGATCGTCAAAAATGCCGTCGCTGTCGGTGTCCGGAGCCCGGTAGACCACGCGAAGAACCGGCGGATTAGCGGACTCTTTAGAGGCGAGTGAGTCTGCGGTGTCGCCGGTTTCATCGATGGCGATGCTCCACGTTCCGGTGGCGGTAATATAGCTGGTAAGATCGGCCGTGAACCGGGTTCCGGCGGATGTCGCCTGCGCGGTGGTGATCAGACTTCCGGTGGCGGGGCGGTTGTTCCAGAACAGTCCGGTTTCGGTCCAGTTGTTGTCGGTGACCTGCAGAAAGCGGACGGGATCGGGTTCATCGTTCGAGTAAAGATGCAGTTCCACTGATTCAATCGCATAGGGAATATTGGTGATCTCGAATTGCATATAGCCGAGCCGAACACGGGAGGAGTCGGCGCTCAGGGAGCGCAGATCAATGCCCGGATCGGTTCCAAAGTTTTCGGTTGGTTTGAACTTATGCGCGAAGGTATCAGCGACGGGTTGAAAATCGACCGTGCGCACGGCGGAGGCGGTCTCCACCTCGATTTGTAACGTGGTGTTGCTATTGAGCGACAGAGCCGCCGGATAGTCCCGCCCGCCGAACTGAACCAGTACGTCGTAGTCGCCTTTGTATCCGCGCACCGTGGTGTGTCCGGATGTCGACGAGTGGGTTGTGACATCGGTGGTGTAGCGGATGCGGTGCAGGTAGTACCAGACCAGCCCGTTGAGTTTCACCGTGCCGTCGTAATAGCACATGGATGAAGTATTCGCCTCCATAAAATCCCAAGCGCTCAGGCCGCTGGCCAGTGGATGGCTGTAATACGAGGTCAGAATTTCCTCGGTCATCTGCGCGCGCTCTTCTTCGGTGTACACATAGGGGAAGTAGGTTTCAACCAGCGGGTCGCGATCCACGACTTCAAACTCGGTGCCGGCCATTTCCAGCCCGTATCGGCTGCCGAATTCTTCCAGACGGTCATAGTACGTTTGCGGATCCATCTTCTCGTGCTGCAGGCGGCTCTGAAAGCCGATGCGGCTGATCGGCCCGCCATCGGCAATAATCCGGTCGATATTGACCATGTAACGGTCTCTGCGGTCGGTGTAGTAGCCGGGTTTCAAGGTCTCTGAAAATCCGGAGATCAGTTTGTACTCATTGATCAACAACTTGCAGTTCGTTTGCACTGCGCTACTTTCAGCGATGCGGAACCATTCGGCCATCTGGTCTTCTCCGAGCACATCCTGAATCCGGTGATTGCCGAGAGTTTCGTTAATGACATCCCATTCATACACCGGCCAGCGCGATGCCCACTCGGCGGTCTCCGAATCAAGGGTC
>JAEIOF010000076.1 GCA_016342445.1 Verrucomicrobiota bacterium
CACTCATTATAGCCGCGCACCGCGACATTAATTTTGACCCCATAATTGGGCGACCAGTGCCAGTAGAGCGTTTCACTTCCGTCGTCTTTCAAAAACCAATCCCACTCGACCTCTTCCCAGAGTCTCGTAATACGCCGGCGAATGCTCTTTTCAACAAAAGAGCCTCCGTCGAAATACTGTCGAACCGTCAGCAACCCCTGCATGAGCAATGCGGTCTCCACAAGATCAGCCCCGTTATCTTCTCTAAAAAAGGGAATGGTTTTCCCGGTCGACCCGTTGATCCAGTGCGCCCAGGCGCCGTGGTAACGATCTGCCTCCTCCAAAAACTTCACAATCTGCAACACACGCTGAGCACCGGCCGCACGGGGGATAAACTCTCGTTCAACGCCAATCATAATGGCGAGCAGTCCAAACCCGGTTCCCCCGGTTGCATGCTCGCCCTTGTTATCAAAATACCGCTCTTTTATCATGCCGCTTTGCGGATGGGCATAATCCCAGAAATAACGAAAAGTTGCCGCCTGTATCGAGGTCAGCAACTCTTCCTTCGTCATTTTGCGCGTTTCGGCCGAAATCGGGTCACGGGTCAAATCCCGTTCTTTTCCCGTCGAAGAGACCGTTTTAATTCGATAATAAAAGGTGCGCCCGTTCTCACCAACAAAGTCGCTGTACACAGAGACAGGATGAGGGTTTGCATTGATCTTCGTATAGGGTTTCTCCGGCGACGTCGTTCTGTAAATATTATATCTGACGTGCGGAGAGCTGGCTCTCCCCCAAATGAGGTCAATTCGGCTGTCATGCCCTTCCGCCCGCGCAAAAGGCTCGTTGGCCTGCCAGCCAACGGACACCGCCAACGCACCAGCCCCGAGCAATACGATTCCGGACCACGTAATAAGGTTTTTGATTCTCATCATTTCAGCCCGACCGGAGCTTCTCCGCCGCACTCTACTCTTCGGCTTCTTTTCTCTTCGCAGCCAGCAGGGTCTTCACCTCATATGCCCGTTCTTCGCTCAGCGGATAACAAAGCATCAAACCGGCCGCCACAAAACAGAGCAATGCCGGCAAACCGATCTCATAAAAACGGATCCAGAAAAGTGAAGAGGCTGTTTGCACATCAAGGTTGGCATCAAACTTGGATGCATTGAGCAGTACACCGGCAATCAACGCCGCCAGCGACCCCCCGAGCTTGGACCACCATCCGTAGGAGGCGGAATACATTCCCTCCCGGCGGATACCCGAAATTAATTCATCCTCATTACAAACATCGGCCAACAATGCAGGGAACATGGAGAAGAGCACCACCATCCCGAAGGAGAGCAGGAACGTTGGCACGATGGTCAGATAGGGCATCGATGGGTTATAGCACCAGATTTTGATCAGATTTCCGATCGCCATCATCAGGAGGAAGATCTGAAGGGTCTTGCGTTTCCCAATCCGTGTGGAGAGCCACGTCATGGGGAAAACACCCATGATACCGGTCAGCGCCCAAACCCAGCCATTAATCATCATCAGATAGGATGCTGCGCCCTTGTCGCCGCCGTAAATGAAGTAAATCAGAATATAATTGGCGAACCCGCCCACCATAGTAAACCCAACGATCACCAAAACCACCATGGTCAGCAAAAGAAGGAAGCTGCGGTTCTTACAGGTTGCCGCAAAGCTTTCGCGCAAGGTTACCTTACGCATCACCTTCGCCTGATTGAAATGCCCCTCCTTACAAACCAAAGCACAGGTCAACCCGCACAGCATCAGGCAGAAACCGACTCCGGTTCCAACCCATTTCAGCCCCACCACCTCGTTCTCAAAACAGCTTCGATTCGCCAGCCAGTAAAAAGCGGGCGGAGCCAGCGCCGCGATGTTTCCAAAAAAGGAGGCATAGGCAAATACACGGGTTCGCTCATGATAATCATCGGTCATTTCCAGCCCCAGCGCCTGATGGGGAATCCCGTAGATCGTCATGGCCGTATAAAACGCCAGCGACATGACTAAAAAGTAAATAAACGTGGGAACTGTCCCCCAGGTCTGGGGCGTCATCCAGAGTGCGGCATACATCAGACCAACAAGGAATGCGCCAACGAACACGTACGGGATGCGACGACCCCAACGCGAACGCGTATTATCCGACAACATGCCAATGAGAGGGTCGGTGATCGCATCCCAAATCCGGGGAAGCATCATCACCACGCCCACCCAAATCGGGTTGAGCTTCAGCCCGATGTTCAGGAAAAGCATCGTCAAGTTTGCTACGGCTGTTACACCGATAATGGATACAATTGCTCCGATACCAAAGCCGACCTTCTGGCTCGTCTGAAGCTTATCTTCTTTCGCTGTAACATGGTGCTTAGCCAAACTCATAAATGCCTCTCTTTTTCAGCTATACATAAATATCCATCGTGACTCCGGCCTCCGGGAGGGCATCAATGACCGACTGCGGAATTATCACACCGCCGGTCCGATACGGATTTTCCAACCGTTGGAAATCCACCTCCGCACCATTCACCAAAATCAGTCGGGGGCCAAAGGTCTGGTCCACATGATAGGTAATTTTCACCGCTTTCCCGCACAACTCCATTTCAACCTCTGCCCCGTCCAGTTCCTGAGGAATCACCGGGTCGATAAGAATTGAACCATAGCTGCGACGAATGCCGAACAGGCGGCTGATCACAAGACCGATGTAAATGCCCGGCCCACTGGAATACAGTCGCCAGCCGCCGGAAGCCGTAATCTCGCCCGCTTTCAGATTTTGGAATTTCTCCGTCGCCTCATACCGGTCGTAAAAATCGGCATCCGAACTGCTGAAATACATGTTTGCCTGGCGCCGCCGCGCATTGGGAACCGTCTCTTGAATTGCAACCGGCGACACCGTCAGCAATCCGTCGAGCATTTCCTGCGCACGGCCGGTCTGCGCCAGGGCCTCACAGTAGCGCAGATGGGCATGTACATACTGCAGCCCCACTTCACGCCCAAAATAAGCAGCGGTTTCTGCCCGCTGAAAATTCGTCGACTCACCCCCCCGGTATTCCGGCACGGCATCCATCAGATGAGCCCCATCCGGGAACAGAAGTTTTTCTTTAACCATCGTCAAATGCGTGTCTGCCTCCGCCTTCGTGAACAGGCGGCTGATAATGGATCGATTGGTCGGCAACAGGCGGTAATGAATGCCCGTTTCATTATCCAGCGGGTGCAGCATATACTTCAAACCGCTTTCGTTGATCAGCACGAATCCTGCCGCAACACCGTCCTTGAGAATGTATTCCTGAAAATCCTTTTTCATCCGCGCGAGAAACGCATCGAGTTCCTCCACTTCCGAGGTTTGGATAACGGTATCCGCTTTTTTCCAAACATTGGAAAGAGCCGACAGGGACTGATACGCCAATCCGACGGTCCAGCCGCTAACCATCTTGGTTTTCATTTCACGATTGGCGGGCTGGAGCGAATCGTTCCAGTCGCCGTCGCCGTAGCTCGGCAGGGCCGTATCGCCAATACAGGTACTGTAAATGTGCTCCACCGTTTTTTTAACGTGCTCGGCGAGCGGAACGGCGGCCGTAAAGGCAAAGGTTTTTGAATCGGTATAGGGCAGCGGCTGGGTCAGAATCTCCAGATCCCCCGTCTGCTCAATGTATTCACACAGGGCCTTGATCGGCCAAAAAACAATGTCGCCATGGCTTTCTGTCTGCTGAATTTCAGAAAAGTGATCAAACATGAACCACTGCGGCCACGTGCCGGTGTCAGCATACTGATGCGAGAAAATGCGGCAAATTGTCTCTCTCACCGCCTCGTCCTGCTCCACCGCCAGCAGCAGCTCAACCGGTCCCTGACACACATCGCGGACACCCCAGGCGCCCCCGCCATACTGTTCCAAACCGCGCGGTGCGGCATAGTGAATCATGGCATTGTGCTCAAACCATTTCAGCGTGTCCTTCAGGCGCGTCACTTTTTCAGAGGCGGATCGGATGGCGAATCCGTTCAGCGGTTCCACCGGGATTTCTGACACAGCGAGCCGTGATTCAGCGGCTTGCTGGCCCTCCATATGACCCGTCATCTTCATCGCGAACGGCTGGCCCGCTTCAGGCTCAATCACAACATAGGGCTCTTGACTGCCTCCGATCATTCCCGCGCCACCAACTGCGGCAATCCCATCTATTTCCAGAAGGAAGCAGGCTTCCGGATATTTTTTCCCGAGCAATGTTTCGGGAGCAGGGGCAATCGTCAACAATCCTTTTTCAACGTCCCAGTTGATTAAGGGTGTCGTGTCAAATTCGCAGGCATCCGCGCAAACTTCCATCGTAA
This sequence comes from Verrucomicrobiota bacterium, assembly GCA_016342445.1. GTDB lineage: Bacteria > Verrucomicrobiota > Kiritimatiellia > Kiritimatiellales > Tichowtungiaceae > Tichowtungia. The sequence continues at coordinate 4,288 of JAEIOF010000076.1, forward strand.
CGCGCATCGCCGGCAGCAATCCGTCCAGAGATTGGACCTTGTATGAAACCGCGCCGCTGTCCACGGAAGCGACAACCTCAAAGGCGGAACCTTCCATCTTATATATCCAGCGGCAACGGGTGCGCTCCATGGCAAACGCGGAAGGAAAGCCGAGCTGACTCCAGTTCCCCGAAGAATCTTGAACAAAAACGCGAATCCCGCTGGAACGATCCAGACCAATTGAATTGCGCAGGATCGTGGTAAACCGTCCAAAACTGGTGTTTCCAACAGAAAACTGCGATCCGAACACGCCGCATCCGTAACAAGTTACCGCCAACACGTTGTCATCAAGTTCGGCGCCATGCGCAGATTTAAGAATGGTTCCGTGAGGACGCTCCTGATCCAGCTCCTTTTTCGGAAGCACGACATGACAGTCCTCCCCGCAGAAAAAAGAGAGAAGCTCGCCGGATTCATCCTTTTCAACATGACGCCAATCCGAATCAAACCAGGCCTCCAGTTCGGAGAGGGCAATATCCGAAGTTCGGAAAGAAGCCGTCTCCGCAAAAAACGCCCCGCCTTGCCCGATCACCTGGTCTTCACTTACATGCGGAAGATCCAGCGCCAGCACCTCGTCGACCCGCGCAAGGTCTGCGGCGGATGAAACATCGGGGTGCTCAGGAGAAAAGCTGTAGACAAAAACCGTCTCGGAAAATTCCCCCGGCTGTAAGGTAATCGCCACGGACTGCAGCGCCGCATAAGCAAACTCATACTGCCGAACGCGATTCTCCAATGTCTGGAAACTCAGCGCCTCCGGAAGAAGATCCCGCTTGAAAGATGTTCCGAAAAACTGAAATCCGTCCGTCGAGGCGGCAACAGCTCCCTGCGCGCAAAAAGCCATAAGAAAAGGGTGAGCAGCATCAAGGTTGTTGCGGCTAAGGATCGTTTGTCCAACCGTCGGGTGTTCAAGAATTTTGTGATCAAGGTACTGACAAACATAGGCCTCATTGTTTTTGAGAGCCCCGGCATTCGCCAGGCCGAGATCCTGCCCGGCCATCCAGTCGATCACAACCGGCCCGGAAGTTGTGTTCTTCGCACGACAGATACGGTAGAAAACCGGCTTTTCGGGATGGATCAACAGTTGAACGGAACTTTCTACCCCGGCAAAATTTTTCTCCCACGTCACACCGGAGCGGTTCAACGAGCCATCAAGCCCGGCCCCGGAGACCAAACAGGCTTCAATCCCAGCCTCTTGGCGAAGACGTAAATAAACCCGGTCGAACCCGCCCTGTAGCGGGTGACCCTCCACCTGACTGATCATGGTTTCCCCGGAGCTAATACTCCGCGTTCCTCCATTTTTATAGAGCGACAGCATCAATCCGGCAGCATTGCGGTTGCTGACCATCAAAAAATCATTTCTATTTCCACACTCAATCTTCATAAACTCAACCCGTTTATCCTACTTCACCTTCCTGCACAAGCACCCTGCTCTGCCGACCTCTATCCTCGCAAGCCCGCAGATGGATGTAAGCGGTTTCAGTTTTCAATCCTCCTTCAAATCATCTTTCCCGTCAATGTTTTTTTGACCATCCGGCTTGCTAAACTCCAAATTCCCATGCGATGCTGAAACTCGGTTACATTTCATTTAACTTTTATTATCATTACTTGGTTGGTTATCATGGCAACACTCTACGACGTCTGTAAAAAAACGGGTCTTTCGACCGCCACGGTGTCGCGCGTAATCAACGGCAGCGACAAGGTAAGGGAAACAACCCGCCAGCGTGTACAACGAGCCATGAAAGAGCTGAACTACCGCCCGAATCAAGCCGCCCGCATGCTCGCCGGAAAAAAAACAGACACCATCGGCGTAATTTTTCCTGAAATCAACAACGGGTTCTACGCACAGGTTCTGCGCGGCATCGACGACGCCACCCGGGAATCCGGACTGCACCTGCTCACCTCGTTCTACCACAGCCCGAATGAACTGAAAGGGGCCCTGCAGAGATTGGCCGCCGGAGGCCGCACCGATGCGCTGGTGTTAATGAACATCGGTCTTTCAGATCAACAGATTCAATCGCAAATCGACGACGACTTCCCGATCGTACTGATCGGTCACAGCGCCGAGACCAGCACGGCATTCGACGTGGTCGGTATTGACAACGCCAAGGGGGCCTACCACGCCGTCCGCCACCTCTTTGAGCTAAACCGGGAAAACCTGATTCTGCTCACCGGGCCGGCGGACAACTTTGACAGCACACAGCGGCTGGAGGGAGCCCGGATGGCGTTTTCAGATGCCGGCAAGGATTTCTCAACCGTTACACTGCTTGAAGACGACTTCACCTACGAAGGCGGGAAACGGGCAATGGAAACATTTCTTTCGGGAAAGAAACCGCTGCTCGATGCCGTCTTCGCCTTCAACGACCCCATGGCGCTCGGCGTACTGGATGCGCTGCAGGAGGCGGGCTACTCTGTGCCGGAGGATGTGGCGGTGATCGGTTTCGACGACAATGAAATTGCCCGCCATATCGGTATGACAACCGTTCATGTGCCGATGCGCGACGTCGGTTATGAGGCCGCCACGCTGGCGATCCGCCGCAAGGATGAGAACACGCGCCATCCCTCCACAATCACGATTGCCACCTCACTCGTGAAACGACGGACCACTGGGGAAACATAAAAACCGCAAACCCCGCTCCTTATGGAATGGCAAACGCGTTTATATATATTTTTGAAAACAATCCCGTTCACAACGAACAGGGATGGAATCATCTGGATCAAAAGATGATTTTTTGCCACTCGGGCTTGCCATCATAAACCCAGTGGTAGTAATCCGCCAGCTTCAGATCAACGGCGGCGGCCTCATCGATAAACATCTTCGCCACCGGATGGTGCTGCAAAATTGAGGCTGGCATCATGGCTGCCACAGGGCCCTCAATCGTCGCCGCAACGGCCTGCGCTTTATTCGCGCCAAAGGCCAGGATCAAATTCATCCGCGCATCCATAATGGTGCCGATCCCCATGGTAATGCAGTGATGCGGCACTGGAGGAAGGCGCTTCAGTTTCCCGTTGTCTATGTCGTGTCCGGAGGTGTCCTATACCTTTTCGCAGACCCGAGCCTTGTCATCGCGGACAAGCACGGGGTCACCCGTCAGAGATTCCAGATATTGCGTGTCATCAATGCCAAGCGGCTTTCAGGAGTGTGCAAACAGCCCGTAACGCGCCCGGCGGTTTTGTTGGCATGCAAGGAACCTGTCAGATTCCGGAAAAGGACTCCAGCTGCCGCACGGTGGAAAATCGGCTTCATTCAGGCGATGCTGTGGCCCTGTATACGGATGGTTTATATGAGGTGGCACGGGATTCCGGCGAGGACGATACCGCCTTTTTTCTTACACAAAGCTGACTTCACGTCGGGGATGGCATTCGGCTCCGCTGCACACAAGGTATTGGCGGTGGCAAAGGAGGCATTTCATTAGTTTTGTATCGGGGAAAAGGAGCCGCATCAGCCTGCTCCGTTGAGTCCGGCGGGAACTGTTCGTCCGTCCGCACGTTGGGCATCGGTCTTCAGAATAAACTTTGTAATGCATTTTCTTCCCTCGGAAAAACTGTCGAAACACATTAGTGATTTTCGGGAGCAGGTCTTTTCAAATCAAATTCGGTGCGGGTTCATTTTTGCATAGCGCACGGATCCGGAATAACAGGGACATTTTGCACCAGATTTGTGGTCCATTCCGAATAGACGACATCGTCGTCGGTTACGTATCCAATCCTGTAGAGACGATCAATATCCATCTTCCCTTCAACTCTGGAGATCTCAATCCTGAGCGTGTTTGCATCGGCACGGGAACAAACGAACTGATGAATCGCATAGTCGCCGGATTGATAGCCGTACCCGTCGCCAGCATCGTGGTATAAGGTGCCGAAGGCCGAACCTTTTTCATCCGGGTTGATCAGGAGGGTAATCCGTTCGGTCGAATAATCCTCTGTGCTTTGAATGACAGGCCCCACAGGAACGATCGCACCCGGACGAAGCAGCACAATCGGCTGAACCCAATCGTCTTTCTGCTCAAACTTGATTCGATCCCAATCGCCTTCAGGAAAATCAACGTCAGATGCCCAGCGCGGGACGATCATCAGATCGCCGCCCAACAAGAAGGTTTCCTGCTCGTCCCTGAGATCCTTGTCGGTCAGGTCGGCAAAGAAAGTCGGGCGCATGATGGGCATGCCGGATTGAGAGGCTTCCCTGAACAGGGTGTACAGGTATGGCATCAGCCGATACCGGCGATTGATCGCCGTTCGGGAGATAGACTCGACCGCCTCGCCGAATGCCCACGGCTCCTGATTGACGGTGCCGTTCAGGGTGTGGTTTCGGGAGAAGGGATAGTAGGCGCCCAGAGCCATCCAATGCCCGAGCAGCTCCTCATTGCAATCCCCTTTAAAGCCCCCGATATCCGGCCCGTTGAAAGGCTGCCCGGACAAACCCAGATTCAGCGACATGGGAATCGACATTCTTAAATGTTCCCATGTCGATCGATTGTCGCCCGTCCAGGTGGCTGCATAGCGCTGGCCTCCCAGAAAGTTTGATCGCGAAAGCACAAACGGACGTTTGTCCGGATTCACCTTCATGATCCCCTCCCGGCTGGCTTTCACCATCAGCATTCCGTAGATGTTGTGGTAGCGAAGGTGTGATCCCGCCGGCAGGCTTCCGCCGCCCCGATGAAGATTATCTTCCGGCATCGTGCCGTCAGGGCCGCCGAAGACGCTCGGCTCGTTCATGTCGTTCCAGACCCCGTCGACGCCCAGAGCCAGAAAGTCCTTATACAGCCCTCCCCACCACGCACAGGTTTCAGGACGCGTGAAGTCGGGAAAAACACAGGAACCCGGCCAGACATTTCCATTGAAATTTTCGCCGGAAGCCGTCTTCACCCAATGTTCCCCTTCGCCGCCCTGATCATAGATGAAATAGCCGGCTTCCTTTTTCACGCCGGGATCGATCATATACACCGCTTTGAAATTCTTGCCGTGCAGATAGTCGTTGAGCTGTTTGGGGTCGGAAAAACCGGCTGGATCAAACGTGAAAATTTTATAGTGATCCATGTAGTTGATATCCATCCAGATGACATCACATGGAATCTTTCTGTTTCTGAATTCATCCGCAATTTCCATCACCCTTGTATCGGGGAAGTAGGAAAACCGGCATTGCTGGAAACCCAGCGCCCAAAGCGGGGGCAAGGCCATCTTTCCCGTCAATTCAGCCAGAGCTTTCTGCAATTCGGCAGGATTCTCTTTTTCAATGACAACAACGCGGAATGACGGGCCTTCGGATGTGATGGTGATCGGATTGGAGAGCTTGAATGACTGCTTCCATGTGTTGTCGGCAAGTATCCCGAATGCCGAGCCGTCGGCGCGCACGCCCATAACCCACGGATGCGACTGATAGAGCCGCCTGCCCTCATGCAATTCATAGCCGAAGTTGTCGGTGTTCCAGAGCGTCACTTCCGTTTCGTTTCTTCTGAGCGGCCCCGTCACCTCGCCGTTGCCGTACAGATCGACGTCTCCTTCAAAAGCAATCGTTGCAACGGCCTTGCCGTTCACCATTGAAAAAGCGGGTTTAACCGCCCATGTCGCTGGCACCGCCCCGTTGTCCTCCAAAGTCTGCTCGAAGATGCCCGAGGGTTGCGTGCCCGC